>DAIOGY010000062.1:0-7892 GCA_036745005.1 Acidimicrobiales bacterium
CGTCTCCATGAAGCGCCTCGACGTCGACGATCCGGGCCGCAGCCGCGACGAGCGGGGGGAAGCGTGAGCGACGAGAAGGTTAAGAGGACCGAGCTGGGCGGCAAGACCAAGCTCACGCTGATCGACACGATCGCCCAGTCGGTCGGCCTCATGGGCCCGGTCTTCTCGATCGCGTTCCTGGTGCCGCTGGTGGTGGGCATCATCAGCGCCACCGGCAACGGCGCGGGCAACGCCGCCGGACTGTCGGTGCTGATCGCGTTGGTCGGCGTGGTCGGTCTCGGCTGGATCATCGCGGAGTACACGCGCAAGATCCAGGCGGCCGGTTCTCTCTACGACTACGTCACCGACGGGCTCGGCGGGCGCGTGGGCACCGCGGCGGGCTGGCTCTACTACATCGGCATCATCGCCCTGGGAGCCGCCATCCTGCCGCTCATCGGCGGGATCATCCACGACACCCTCCAGGGCGAGTTCAACGTCGCGCCGTTCCCGTACCCGGTGTGGGACCTCTTCTTGTTTATCCTGGTGGGAAGCATTATCTACCGCGGGGTCGCCCTGTCGACTCGCGTGCAATTGGTGCTCGCCCTCACCTCGGTCACGGTGGTGCTGATCTTCTCGGTCTACGTGATCATCAAGAGCGGCGGACTGCACCACATCGCGTCGGGCTTCTCACCGTCGGGTTCGCCGCTGCACTGGAAGGGCGTGTTCTTCGGGGTCCTCTACGGCGTGCTGCTCTTCACCGGTTTCGAGACGTCGGCGAACCTGGCCGAGGAGACCGAGCACCCGGGCCGCAACATTCCGCGCGCGGTGCTGATCTCGGTGATCGTCATCGGTGTCTTCTACGTCATCGCCAGCTTCGCGCAGGTGGCCGGCTATCACTTCAACCTCAGCCTGCTGGGCCAGAACGCGGGGGCGCCGCTGTTCACGCTGGCCGGCCCGAAGGCCGCCGGCGGCTACGCGTCGGTCGCGATCCGGCGCCTGGTCGAGCTCGTCGTGGTCTTCGACATGATCGCGGTGCTCATCGGCTGCGCGGTGTCGGCCTCGCGGGGCGTCTTCGCCCTGGCGCGCGACCGCCGGGCCCCGAGCAGCCTGACCTCCATCTCGCGCTACGGCACGCCGGTCGGCGCGAGCGGGTTCGTCCTGTTCGTCTACGGCCTGGTCATCATCCTCGTGGCCACCACGACCGCCTTCGCGTTGCCGAAGAACCCGGAGTACTTCTCGATGTTCAGCTGGCTGTCCACGTTCGGCGGCTTCGCCATCGCGGTCATCTACCTGTTGATCTCGGTCGGGGCGCTGCGCGGACTGCGCACCGACGAGAAGCGACTGCAGCTCTACGCCGCGGCGCTCGTCGGGGGCGTCGTGACCGCCGCCGCGATCTACGGCGCGATCTACAAGGTCACCTCGCCGACGGTGTACGCGCCCTATACCGCGGTCGTGATCCTGGTGATCGGTCTCATCGCCGCGTCTATGGTGCCCGAGGCGCCGCGGGGCACCGCGGACTTCTCGGGCCTGAGCGAAGCCGAGCAGGGTCCGATCAAGCTCTGACCCGCCCGGCGGGGGAGTCGCCTGGCCCACTCACACCGGCAGCTGCCCATCGGCCGTCTCGACGATGGGACCTGGCGCGTCAGTGCGCGAGAGCGACGCCCAGGGCGAACGACCCGGCGCACAGGAGGGGAGTCGCCACGACGAGAGCCGCCGCGTAGCCCCAGTGGTGCTCGCGCTGGAGGATCGCGGGGATGGCGAGCGCCGAGGAGAACGTGGTCAGTCCCCCGCAGAAGCCAGTGAGCGCGATGGCCCGCCACGCGGTGTCGGCGGCCGTGACGAGCTCGTACGCGGCCCATCCCGCCACCAGGCAGCCCGCGGCGTTCGCCGCGACTGTCGCCCAGGGGCGCAGGGTCGGGTGGTGGCGGCGCACGGCGTACTCCATCAGGTAGCGCAGCACGCACCCCACGGCCCCGGCGAGGGTGACGCCCAGGGTCGTCATCGCCGGTGCGGGTGGTGCCCCGCGAGCCCCAGGCCGGCCGCCGCGACGCCGCTCGCGACGCCCCCCAGGGCCACCACGAGCCCGCCGCCGGCGCAGCGGTGCCACACGTCGGCGACACCCGTGAACAGCCCGGAGTAGGACGTCAGGCCCCCGAAGAAGCCCGTCACGGCCAACAGGCGCCACCGGTCGTTGGGGTCGTGGGCGCGCAGGGGTCCCCGCAGCAGCCACGTGGCGCTGTAGGCGCCTAGGACGTTGAGGACGAGCAGGACCCACGGCACGTGGGCGACCCAGTCATTCGAGGCGTTGGCGGCGGGCTGGACGCGCAGCGCGACGTCGCGCAGCAACGTTCCCACCGCGCCGCCGAGGGCCACGACGGCCACCGCCGTCGCGAGTTGGCGCGGTGTGAGGGTAATCGTGGGCCGCATGAGTACGTTGAAACTACTGTGCGTGAGGTGAGGGTCCGGGGAGCGTCGGCGTGGTCGTGACCGTCAGGTTTCACTTTAACTTGTCATAACGAACATTATCGGCGAGAGTAATCCACAGCGCTGGTATAATGCCCGTCATGCGTCGGCTCCTCCCAGCACTCCTGTTGGTGGGTTCCACCCTGGGCCTGGTGGCGGTCCCCGCCGGGGCCGAGGTCAGCGCCTCGGACGCGACGAAGATCCATCTCTCCTTCGACTTCAGTGACAACAGCGACCCCGCGTCGGCGAGCGGCGGCGCCTTCAACATCATCACCGACGTGCTGCCCGAGCACAGCCCGGGCGTGGTGCGCATGGTGGCCGTCGCGCCGGCCGACTCCGGACTGGCGAACCTGGTGTGCCGCTACCAGGAGGTCAGCGCCAGCCAGGTCGAGTGCGGCTTCAACTTCACGGTCAACGGCACCTGGGAGATCCGCGCCCAGTACGCCGCCAACCGCGAGACGGACGTGTCGGCCACGGCCGTGACCAACATCTACGTCACTAACTAGCCGCCCGTCACCGCGCTTCACCTTTCGCGTCGTGTGGGGTGACCCCTACCACGGGCTGACCCAGGAGATCGTCGAGGCCTTCGACGTCGACGAAGCCCTCACGTTGGCCGCCGAGCGGCGCCGCGAACTCCCCCGGCCCCGCACCGCGTTCCTCGTCGGCCCCGCGACCCACTAAGGCCCTACACTGCGCGCCATGGACGACCTCTTCAGCGTGACGGGCAAGGTGGTGCTCGTCACCGGCGGCAGCCGCGGCATCGGCGAGATGATCGCGCGGGGATTCGTCGACGCTGGCGCGTTGGTCTACATCTCGTCGCGCAAGGCCGACGTCTGCGTGGCCCTGGCCGAGGAGCTCTCGCGCGGCGGGGTGTGCGTCGCGCTGCCCGCCGACCTGTCGCACGAGGACGAGTGCCGGCGCCTGGCCGACGAGGTCGCCCGGCGCGAGGACCGTCTCGACGTGCTCGTCAACAACGCCGGCGCGACGTGGGGCGCGCCGATGGCGGACTACGACGAGCGGGCCTTCGAGCGCGTGCTGGCGCTCAACGTGAAGGCCGTCTTCCACATGACGAAGTTCCTGCGGCCGATGCTCGAGGCGGCTGGGACGCTCGAGAGCCCCGCGCGGGTCATCAACATCGGCTCGATCGACGGACTGCGCGCGCCGCGCATGGAGACCTACGCCTACTCCGCCTCCAAGGCGGCGGTCCACCAGCTCACGCGGCACCTGGCGCGGTTCCTGGCGCCGCTCGTGACGGTCAACGCCATCGCGCCGGGTCCCTTCGAGTCCAAGATGATGCACGCGACCCTCGAGGCCTTCGGTGACGAGATCGCCGCCGCCGCGCCCCTCCAGCGCATCGGGCGACCGTCGGACATGGCGGGCGCGGCGATCTTCCTCGCGTCGCGCGCCGCGAGTTACGTGACCGGCGCGGTGCTGCCGGTCGACGGAGGGATCGCGACGCTCAACTAGCCGGCCTTGCGCCCGAGCGTCACGTGCAGCGTCAGGTGCTGAGTCCCGCGCACGATGTCGAGGGTCACGGTGTCGCCGACCTTGAGCGCGGAGATCACGTTGGTGACGTCCTGGGCCGAGCTGATCGGCGTGGAGTTGATCTTGACGATGATGTCGCCCTGCTTGACGCCGGCGTTCGCCGCCCCCGAACCCCGGATCACGCCCTGGACCAGGGCGCCGGACGCGACGGAGAAGCCGAACTGGATCTGCAGCGACGGCGTCATCGACATGATCTCGACGCCCATGAACGCGCCGTGGTTGACCACGCTGGCGCCGGCCTTGAGCGAGCTGAGCAGCGAGAGGATCGTCGCGTCGGGGATGGCGAAGCCGATGTTCTGGGCGTTGGTGCCGTCGGGCAGCGTGCCGGCGACCGCGGTGTTCATCCCGATCACGTCGCCCGCCGAGTCGAGCAGCGGCCCGCCCGAGTTGCCCGGGTTGATCGCCGCGTCGGTCTGGATCATGTTGTTGAGCGTCTCGGTCGAGCTGGTGGTCCCCGCGGTGACCGTGCGCCCGAGGGCCGAGACGATGCCCTGCGTCACGGTCGGCGTGCCGGCGGCGAGGCCTAGCGCGTTGCCGATCGCGACGACCGAGTCACCGGCGGCCAGGGCGTTCGAGTTTCCGAAGGTGACGCTCGGCAGGCCCGACGCGCCATTGATGCGGATCAGCGCGACGTCATCGACCGAGTTGGTGCCGACCAGCGTGGCCGGCAGGGCCTTGGTCGAGCCGGTGCGCGTCACGGTGATCGTTCCCCCGCCGACCGCGGCGGCGATCACGTGGTTGTTGGTGATGACGAGACCGTTGGACGAGATGATCATGCCGGTGCCCTGGTCCTCGGACCCCTGGCCCTTGACGTCGATCGAGACGACGGTGGGCACGACGCGACGCACGAGGGCCGGGATGGAGGTCCCGTTGGGCAGCACGGCGCCCGACGGCGAGTTGGCGACCTGGTTGACGGTCACGCCGCTGGAGCCGCTCGAACTGGGCGCGCTGTAATGCCCGGCGAGGCCGCCCACCAGGGCGGCCACGAGCAGCAGCGAGAGGCGGGTCGACCACACGCCCTTGGGCGAACGTGCGGCCGACGCCAGCGCCGGCGCGTCGGGAGTGAGTGGGGCCGCCTCGGGGACGTAGGCGGGGTCTTCCCCGTCCCCGGGCGGCGCCCACGGCTCCGGCGACGTCATGGCGTGTTCACCTGGCAGGTGGGACGTCGAGTCCTGCGCGCCGGTGTCCGGGGACCCGGAGACGAGGGGAGTCGGCTCGACGGGTGTATCGCCTGATGTCATGGAGTCATCACTCACGCAGCCATGCTAAGCACCGGAATCTAAGTTTCAACTAAGCGGGGCCGAAAAGTTTCCCCAGTTTTCAGCGGCTAGATTGGTTCACTATGTCGCGCCGGATTGACATCGAGATCACGAGTCTCAACGGCGAGACCGCGACCTGGCGCGCCGCCGGCGCCAAGCTGCCCAAGGGGGTGCTCAACGCGTCCCTGGTGCCCGGGGGCGCCGTGGTGGGCACCGTCTACCGCGCCGACGTCGAGCAGTACATGGAGGGCATCGAGATCCTCTCGGTGGCGCCCGCCAAGACCGCCTCCCCCCTGGACCCGCGCCACGAGCGCGTCGAGCAGATCCCGGTCGCGGCGACCGGGCCCGACGTGATCGTCACCTACGCGCCCAAGGGCCGCGGTCCGCGACGTGACAGCGAGCGACCCGATCGCGGCCCGCGAGCTCCCGGGCGTGCGCCGGGCAAGTCGCGCCCCGCGCGCGAGCGCCCCGCCCGCGAGCCCCGGGCCGAGGTCGACGGCGCCGAGCGCCCCGAGCGACCCCCCCGCACTGAGCGACCCCCGCGCGCCGAGCGGCCCGCGCGATCCGAGCGTCCGGCTCGGACCGACCGGGCACCGCGCGCCGAGCGCGGCCCGCGTCCGGACCGGGCCACCCGGCCCGAGCACAAGGGCCGACCGGGCCCGGCGCCCATGACGACGACCTACCGCAACGCGCTCCTGGCGACCCTCTCCCCCGAGCAGCTGCCGGTGGCTGAGCAGCTGCTGCGCGGCGGCATGCCCGCGGTGCGCGCCGCGGTCGCCGAGCAGAACCGCAACGCCACCTCGCAGGGCCGTCCCACGGTGGACCCGACCACGATCGACCGCATCGCCGAGGAGCTGCTCGGGCGCACCAACCTCGCCCTGTGGCGCGACCGCGCCGCCGGGGCCGTCGCCGCGGGTCGCGAGCTGCGACTGCGCGACCTGCGCGCCGTGGTGACCTCGGCCAAGACGGTGTCGCTGGACGAGGAGTCGCGCGCGCAGCTCAAAGAGCTCCAGGCCGCGCTCACGACGCGGCTGGACACCTTGCGCACGCAGTGGAACGAGAAGCTCGAGGCCGCCCTCGCCACCAAGAACGTCCCCGAGGTCCTGCGCCTCGTGGCGCGCCCCCCCGACATGTCCACGCGCGTGAGCGCCGACCTGGCCGCGCGCGTGGTGGCGGTCACCTCCGAGGCCCTGGGCGCCGAGCAGGACGCTGCGCAGTGGCGACAGATCGTGACGCTCGCCGCCGAGACGTCAATTCGGCGCAACGTCAAGCCCCACGGCATTCCCGACGACGACGAGAGCCGCGCGGTGGCGCTGAAGAACGCCGGCGCCATTCCCGAACTGGCCAAGCTGCTCGGGATGAAGGTGCCCCCTCCCCCACCGCCCACGCGTGCCCCGCGCCGGCCGGTTACTCGGCGCGCATCGTGAGCAAGCGCGCCTTGAGGCCCAGCGACTCGTAGAGCGACTTGGTGGCGCGGTCGCCCGGCAGGGCGAGGGCGTCACGCGGCGGGTCGACCAGCGCGAACAGCTGGGCCGCGACGTCGCGCGCCACTCCCTGGCGGCGTCGTGCGGGCGTCACGTACACGCCCACGATCGTGCGCTCGCGCACCACGGCCAGGGCCACGAGGGCGCCGTCATGCTCCTCGGCGTAGATCGATCCCTCGGCCACGAGCTCGTCGAGGGGATCGGTCGAGGCCGGCAGGGCCTGGGCCAGCAGTTCGGGGCCGCCGCGCGTCGCGCGCAGAGAGTGCACCGCCTCGTCCCACAGGCCCCGCAGGTCGTCGGTGATCGAAGTGGCGGCGACCAGGCTCACGCCGGCGGCCGCGGTTCAGACACAGTCGCGACAGAGCGTCCGGGACCGGTCGGCCAGCTGACTCATCTTCTTCAGGAGGCGACACGAGGTGCAGCGGAACTCGTCGTCCTGCTTGGGCAGGATGGTCTCGGCCGGGTCGACGACCGTGTCGATCTCGCCCACGGCCTCGTCGTCGTCCTCAGCCACGGTCGAGCGCCGAATGGTCTCGGCGAGGACCTCGTCGAGGGCCAGCTCGACGTCGGCGTCGTCGGCGACCTCCTCGTCCTCTTCGACCACGACGACGTCGGCGACGACCTCGTCGTCCTCCAGGGCGACGACCACGTCGTCGTCATCCTCGTCCTCGTCGGCGACGATGTCCTCTTCGTCGACCAACTCTTCAGCGACGACCTCCTCGTCGAAACCCTCGGCGAGTTCCTCCTCGTCAAAGACCTCGTCCGTGTCGCTTTCACTTGCCATCAGCCAATTCCTCTTTCGCAGCGCGAGCAGTGTAGAGCCTTTTGCGCGGCGTTGACGCCATTTCCGGCGCCATTGTGCCAAAACCCTCGATTATCGACTCTTCTGGCGGTGGCGCTCGGCGCCGCGCTCCGCCTCGAGCCGCTCGAGGTCGACGTCGGACAGGTCGACGAAGCTGAGGGCGTCGGCGATCGCCCGATGACCGGCCACGTCGCGGATCTGGCGGGCCATCTCCTGGGCGACGCGGCGGTAGTTGGGGTGCCCCTGGGGGCCCGAGCGCAGCTCGATCAGGTGCATGGCCTCGCGCGCGTTCATCTGGATCGAGTAGCGGATCCGGTACGCCAGGGCCACCGCGTACTGGCTGAGCTCGGGCAGCTCGTC
>DAIOGY010000063.1:0-7714 GCA_036745005.1 Acidimicrobiales bacterium
TCGGCAGCGCCGTGAACGTGGCGCCCTACGGCATCGCCACCTCGAAGACGCCCAACGGTCACGCGCTGGCCCTGGCGATTCAAGCGGCCTTCAAGGTGCTCATCGCGAACGGCACCTACCACGCGATTCTGGCGAAGTGGGGTCTCACGGCCGGTGGGTTCACGGCGAACAAGATCGTGCTGAACGGGGCCATCTCCTAGAGCTCGTAGTAGAAAACAGTCCATGGCTACGGACGGGGACGGCGCTCTCGAGGTCGTCCCCGTCCGTCACGTTGGGCGGTGGGTGGGCAGCGCCGTCGCCGTTCTCTTCGTGGCGATGCTCGTGCACACGCTGCTGTCGAAGGTGCCCACCGGACAGGTGGCCTGCCACACGGTGGCCGGGGTGCGCCGCTGCCACGCCCTCATCGGCTGGCGCTTCAGCTGGAACGTGGTCGGCCGGTTCTTCACCAACGGCGACATCATCGCGGGCCTCTGGCGCACGATAGAGCTGACCGTCATCGCGATGGTCGCCGGCATCGTGCTGGGCGTGCTGATCGCGATCATGCGCATCTCGCGAAGCCGGCTGTTGACGTCGACGGCGTGGACGTACACGTGGTTCTTCCGCGGCACGCCCGTCTTCGTCCAGATCATCTTCTGGTTCAACATCGGAGCCCTGTACAAGCACCTGACGATCGGTATCCCATTCACGGATGTGGCCTTCGTCCACCTGAACGTCAATTCGATCTTCACGCCGTTCTTCTCCGGATTCGTCGCCCTGGGCCTCAACGAGGGGGCGTACATGTCCGAGATCGCGCGCGCCGGACTGCTCTCCGTGGACGAGGGACAGATTGAGGCCGCATCCTCGATCGGAATGACCCGGCGCCAGACCCTCCGCCTGGTGATCCTTCCCCAGGCGATGCGTGTCATCCTGCCGCCGACCGGCAACGAGGTCATCTCGATGTTGAAGACGACGTCGCTGGTGAGCTCAGCCGGCGTCTACGAGCTCCTCGGCGCGGCCAACAACATCTCGGCCGTGAACTACGAGATCATTCCCCTCCTGATCGTCGCCAGCCTGTGGTACCTGATCGTGACGACCGTCTTGTCGATCGGCCAGTACTACCTGGAACGCCACTTCTCGAAGGGCGCCCTTCGAACGCCGCCACCCACACCGTTGCAGCGACTGCGCAAGGACCTGGTGGGCATCGCCACGAAGTTCCGGACCCGGCGGGGACAACCGGCCACGGCGGGCGCGCGATGAGCGCGATGGTGGAAGCCCGCGGGGTCGTCAAGTCCTACAACCACGTCGAGGTCCTGAAGGGCGTGGACCTGACGGTGAATCGCGGCGAGGTGACGTGCTTGATCGGACCTTCGGGATCGGGCAAGAGCACGCTGCTGCGATGCATTAATCACCTCGAGAAGCACGACGCGGGAGAGTTGCGCGTGGACGGACATCTGGTGGGCTACGTCCTGCGCGACGGCAAGCTCTACGAACGCAATGACCGGGAGATCTGCGCCGAACGAGCGGAGATCGGCATGGTCTTTCAGCGATTCAACCTGTTTCAGCACTACACCGTTCTCGAGAACATCACCGTCGGGCAGGTCAAGGTCAGGGGTGTAGCGACGGAGGCCGCGCGCGTCAAAGCTCGAGAGCTCTTGGCTCGCGTCGGCCTTGACGGCAAGGAGGACGCGTACCCGACCCAGCTGTCCGGAGGCCAGCAACAGCGAGTCGCCATCGCGCGGGCCCTGGCGATGGAGCCCAAGCTGATGCTCTTCGACGAGCCGACGTCGGCGCTCGACCCGGAGTTGGTGGGTGAGGTGCTCGACGTGATGAAGGATCTCGCCAGGAGTGGAATGACGATGATCGTCGTGACCCACGAGATGGGCTTCGCCCGTGAGGTCGCCGACTCGCTGTACTTCCTGGACCAGGGCGTCATCGAGGAGTCGGGGGACCCGCGGGTGGTCCTCAGCTCGCCCTCGTCGGATCGCCTGAAGAGCTTCCTGTCCAAGGTGCTGTGATGGCCTGGCCCCTGGACCCGGCCAACGTCGGGACGGGCCTGCCCCTCGAAGGGCTGCGCGTGCTCGACCTGTCGCGAGTCTTGGCCGGACCGCTGTGCGCGATGATCGTCGGCGACCTGGGCGCCGACGTCATCAAGGTCGAGGGCCCCGATGGCGATCCGGTGCGCGCCCTCGCGCCTCCACGCTTCGGCGACGACGCGACCTACTACTTGGCCGTGAACCGGCATCGACGCAACGTCGTCGCGGACCTGAAGGACCCTCAGGACTTCGCGCGCGTCGAGGAGTTGGTGCGCGCCGCCGACGGCGTCGTCGAGAACTTCCTGCCCAGCCAAGCCCGGGCACTCGGCGTCGACCGATTGCGCGACGCCAATCCCGAGTGCGTGTGGGTGTCGGTCACTCCCGCCACGACCGGCGGCGCGGTCGCGGACCAGCCCTCATTCGACCTGCTGGCCCAGGCCCGATCGGGCCTCATGGGGGTGACGGGCAGTGAGCAGAGCGGGCCGACGAAGGTGGGCTCGCCGGTCGCCGACGTGGTGACGGGCCTCTACGCGGCGATCGCCCTGCTCACCGGACTGGTGGCGCGCGCGACGGGACGTCCGGGCCGGCGATTCGAGGCGCCGTTGCTCGAATCGACCATGAGCGCGCTCATCAACCAGGCCCAGGGCTACCTGTCCACCGGCGAGAACCCGGGCCGGACGGGCAACGACCATCCGAGCATCGCCCCGTACGGGCCGGTGCGGACCGCCGACGGCTTCCTGCTCGTCGCCGTTGGCACCGACGCGCAGTACGCGCGCCTCGTGACGACGCTCGCCGACCCCGAGCTGAGCTCGCGCGGCGACTGGGTGACCAACGCGGCGCGCGTGCGCGAACTGGCCGACCTTCAGCGGATCCTGACGCGGGTCTTCACCCAGCGCACCACGGCGCAGTGGCTCGACGAGCTCGCGTCCTCGGGAGTTCCGCACGGGCCGATCTTCGACGTGGCCGGCGCCTTCGCGCAACCCCAGATCCGCGACGGCGACTTCGTCGGGACCATGTCGACGTCCCACGGCGAGACACGCGCCATGCGGACCCCCCTGCTCATTGACGGGGTGCGCCCGGCCATCCGTCGCGGTCCTCGCGGCCTGGGCGAGGATACGGCGTCGCTCTTCGGGCCGGCCTAGGCGTCGCGCCGCGCGAAGAGCTCCGTGCCGACGGCGAGCACGACGGCGACGTAGAGCGCCAGTACGCCGGTCGCGATCCAGGGCCCGAAGGTGAGGTCGGGCGGCGTGGTGGCGGTCATCGCCCTGCCCAGGGCCGAGGGCTCGTAGCGCGTGAGCGTGTCCTGGATGCTCGTCGGCAGGAAGAAGATGATCAACGGCACCAGGAGCACCAGACCGGTGAACGTCGAGATCGTCGCCGGGCTCTGGCGCAGGATGAGACCGAGCGCGAACCCGAGCGCCGCGAGCATGGTCAGGTAGACGCCGCCGAGGATCACGGCGCGCAGGTCCGAGGAGTTGGACAGCGTGTCGGTCGACGCCGGGATCATGCCGGAGAAGACGGCCTGGCCGATCAGGAACGCCACGAAACAGACGATCTCGCTCAGCACGATCATGACGCCCGAGAGAATCGCGAGCTTGGCCGCGACGACGCGCCGGCGTTGGGGGACCGCGGTGAGCGTCGAGCGGATGCCCCCCGAGCTGTACTCGGTGGTGATGAAGAGCGAGCCCGTCACCCCGACCGCGAACTGGGCGAGCGAGATGCCGCCGAGGCTCGTCGATACCGGATCGAACGTCAAGCGGTCCAGGGCGCCCATCTGATTCCAGTGCGCGTGGATGAGCGTCGTGATGAGCACGCTCAGCCCGACCGTGAGCACGACGAAGATGATCACGCCGAGAACGGTCGAGCGCACCGAGCGGAACTTGATCCACTCCGAGCGGGTGACCGAGAGGAAGGTGACGTCGCTCACGCGTGGGGCTCCAGCTTCGCGCCGCCGTACTCGACGGAGTCGGCGGTGAGCTCCATGAAGACCTCCTCGAGCGACGCGCGCTGGGGAGTGAGCTCGTACACGGTGACCCCGGCGGCGAACGCGGCCTCACCGACCTCGTCACTGGTTAGGCCGCTCACGCTGAGGCCCCCGTCGTTGATCGGCGTGGCGACGCCGCGGCGCGCGGCGAGCGCCGCCGCCAGGGCCGTCGGATCCGACGCGCGAACGAAGACCGTGCCGTGCACGGTCGCGGTGAGGTCATCGACCGTCCCCTTGGTGATGAAGTGACCCTTGCCGATCACGACGATCTCGTCGGCGGTCAGGGCCATCTCGCTCATCAGGTGCGAGCTCACGAAGACGGTTCGCCCCTCGTCGGCGAGGGTGCGAAAGCTCTCTCGGATCCAGCGGATCCCCTCGGGGTCCAGTCCGTTGACCGGTTCGTCGAACATGAGCACCGCCGGGTCGCCCAGCATGGCCGCGGCGATGCCGAGGCGCTGGCACATCCCCATCGAGAACTGGCCGACCTTCTTGTCCGCGACCGCCGTGATGCCCGCGAAGGCCAGCACCTCGTCGACCCTCGACGCCGCGATCTGGTTCGACGCGGCCAGGGCCCGCAGGTGGTTGCGCGCGCTGCGACCCGGGTGGGCCGCCTTGGCGTCGAGCAGCGCGCCGACCTCGCGCAACGGCGATCCGAGCTCGGCGAAGGGGCGCCCGTCGATCGAGGCCGAACCCTTGTCGGGGTGGTCCAGACCCAGGATGATCCGCATCGTCGTGGACTTGCCCGAGCCGTTCGGGCCGAGGAACCCGGTCACCACCCCGGGGCGCACGTCGAAGGAGAGGTCATCGACGGCCAGGGTCGAGCCGTAGCGCTTCGTGAGGTGGTCGATCGCGAGCATGGCCCCGTCAACCCTAGTGAGCAGTCCGAGCGCGACCCGTCACACTGCGGGGTGGGCTGGTCCGGCTAGGAGCCTCGGCAGGCGGCGCACGTGCCCGAGAGCGCCACGTGGTGGCGATCGAGCAGGAACCCGTAGGACGCGGCCAGGCTGCGGCTCAGGGTGTCGAAGTCGCGCGAGGGTATCTCGACCGTGGCGCCGCACCGCTCGCACACGAGGTGCCCGTGGACCGTTCCGGCCAGGTGGTACACGGCGGCGGCCCGCCCGAGGTGCGCGTGCACGATGATGCCCAGCGTCTCGAACTCCTCGAGGATTCGGTAGACGGTGGACGGACTGACGTCGGGGGAGCGCGCCTGCACCCCCTGGGTAATCTCGTCGGCGGTGAGGTCGTCGCCGGCCCCGATCAGGACTTCGGCGACGCGGCGCTTGGCCACCGTCACGCGCTTGGCCGATCCCCTCACCCGCGAAAGGATCTCGTCCATGGTGGTCTCGGCGTCCGCCACCCTTCGACCATAGGCCCGACGCGCGGTCGCGCCGGACGCCGTAATGTCGGGATGTGCGGAGGTCGCAAGAGTTGGTGGGCGCTGGCCAGGCGTTGTCGGGTCTCGCGACCCCAATAGTCGTTGGTCGGCTCCACCTCGTGTTCCGCACGTCCCTGGAGGCGCCCTCGCCCGTCGGCACCGAAACGGTCAGCGCGGCGTAGGGCTGCTTCCGGGGATTCGATCGTTCGTCGGTAGCGATCGGGCGTCGCGCCGCGCGACGCGGGGGGCCGACCCGCGGCGGGCGTCGCTCAGCGAACGAGCGCCCCGGTTCAGGGTTGGCGGCCCATGAAGCCGGCGAAACGGTCCAGTGCGGACGCGTCGTCGGGCACCGCCACGACGTGTCCGAAGGCCTGGTCGTTGCCACGGTACTGATCGGGCAACGTCGCCGTCGCCCGCGCCAGCGTCTCGGTGGCCTCCTCGTCGCTGAAGGGCTGGGGCTGGCCGGTGGCCCGCGCCAAGTCCCAGCCGTGCGCCAGATACTCCATGAGCGTCATGTTGAGGACCATCGCCCCGGGCAGCTCTCCGCCGGTGAGGCGGACCGGCCGGTCCGTGCCGAGTCGGCGCCAGCCCGACACGAGCTCCCCGGCGCTCGCCGCAAACGTCCCGGGCGCGTCGTCCCCCAACCGGTAGGTCGTCGGGTCACCCTCGAAGAGTGTTCCCGTGGCCGCGGCGGCGAACACTCGGATCCAACTGGTCATGTGGGTCATCAGATCGCGGACCGTGAACTTCGCACACGGTGTGGCGTCGGCCCACTGGTCGGCGTGCACGCCACGCATCAGGGCGACGTCCTTGGAGAGGATGCCCTCGAGGGTGTCCACCTCGTTCATCGTCCGAGTGTAGCGACGAGGCTCATCGTGGCTCGCCCGGTGAGCCTCGTCGCCGGCGCCGCGACCGGGCCGCCGGTCCGTCACGCCTGCGGAGACGACAGACGCTCGAGGATGCGTTCGGCATCGTGGACCATGGCTCGTACGATTTCACCGGCGGGGATCAGCGACGTGATGCCCCCCACGGCCTGACCGGCCGGATAACCCTCGCGCTTCGTGTCCACGCCGAGCGTCGCGCTGTCGCCGCCGAGGTGGAAGGTCCCCTCGGCCAGCGCCACGCTCAGCTGCTCGGGGAACTTGCGCAGGAGCGAAGGATCGGCTTCGTAGCGATCGGTCGTCTCGTTGCGCAAGACGCGCATGGTCTTGCCCGTGTACGCGCGCGAGATCACGGTGCCGTCCTCGGCGCTCGCGAGGATTCCCTCCTTGAAGCCTTCGACGGCGCGGGCCTCGGGCGTCGCGATGAATCGGGTTCCGACCCACACTCCGTCGGCGCCCAACGCCAGGGCGGCCGCCAGGCCGCGCCCGTCGAAGATCCCACCGGCCGCCACGACGGGCACCTCACCGTCCATGGCGTCGACGATGAGCGGCACGAGCGGCATCGTGGCCACCGCGCCGGTGTGGCCGCCGGCCTCGGTGCCCTGGGCGATCACCACGTCACACCCGGCGTCGCGGGCTCGCAGCGCGTGGTCGACCTTTCCGCACATCGACAAGACGAGGACGTGGTGGCGATGGCACTGCTCGATCACCTGGCTGGGTACGCCCAGGCCGGCGACGAAGGCGCTCGCTCCGCCATCGATCAGGAGTTGCACGTTGCGTTCGAGGTCGTCGGGAAAGGCCGTCAGCAGATCGACGCCGAACGGCCGCTGTGTGAGTCGCTTGACGGCGGCGATCTCGTCGGCCAGCTGGCTCGACGACATGGTCGACGCGCCCAGACATCCGTAGCCACCCGCCTGCGACACGGCGGCCGTCAGCTGGGAGTACGAGACACCGCCCATGCCGGCGAGCATGACCGGGTGCTCGATGGAGAGCAGCTCGGTGAGGCGCGTCTTCATGATGTTCTCTCCCACAATGTATCGAGCGCCGCGACCTGGCGTCCTGGTCCCGCGCGCCCTGCCGGCAGCTCATTTGGCGCGCGTCGGGTACGATGCAACAAGAGCAAGATGGTGTGCCGGGAAGACTGGTCGGCGACAAGGGGTTCGTCGATGTCCGGTTTCCTGCGCCGTCAGCACCTGGCCACGCGTGCCTTGACGTTGCTCGTCACGCCAGCGGTGCCACCCACCGGGTCGAAGTGCGCGCACGGGGACGCTGGGCGGGCTCGGCGGGGCTGCGACGCCGGGGCGCGTGTCGCGTCGCGGCGGGGCGGTATGTGATGCCCGCGCGCAAGCGACTACCGAACTGGCGCTGGGAGGCGCTGCGCACGACCCTGTGGTTCCTGCCGACGGTGCTCATCGGGGTCGCGGCCCTGGTCTTCTTCGCCACGATCAAGATTGATATCGCC
>DAIOGY010000064.1:0-7657 GCA_036745005.1 Acidimicrobiales bacterium
TGAGAACGACTCGTCGCCGACCTGGTACCGCGCGGTCGCGGCTGATTCGTTGCTGATCCCGAAGCTGATCGCCAGCGATTTGGGACGGCCGAACATCTGCACCGCATAGTATGTGTCCGTGCTCTCGCGCCGGGCCAGGGCCACACCCGTTTCCGTCATGTCCGCGTCCAGCATGTTCTTGCGATGTCCAGGCGAATGTTCCCAGCCCTCGACGAAGCGCAGCCACTCGTCCCAGAAGGTCCCCTCGGGCGTGTCGATCAGCACCACCGGGGCGGGGCTGGACTTGCCGGTGTGCAACAAGGTGAGGATCTCGAACGTCTCGTCCATCGTGCCCAGCCCGCCGGGGAACACCGCGAAGGCGATCGACTCCTTGGTCAGGGCGACCTTGCGGGTGAAGAAGTACTTCATCTCCACCAGGCGCGTCTCGGCGTCGATGTAGGGGTTGGCGCTCTGCTCGAAGGGCAGGTCGATGTTGACGCCGAGGGTGTTCTCGCGTCCGGCTCCGCGCGCGGCGGCCTCCATGATGCCCGGGCCGGCGCCCGAGACAGTGATCCACCCTCGCGCGGCCATCGCCGCGCCCAGCTGGGCGGCCATCTCGTAGAGCGGGTTCGTCGGCCTGGTGCGCGCCGATCCGAAGACGGTGAGCTTGGGTCGCGCGCGCCACGGCGAGAACACGTTGGCGGCCTCGAGCAGCTCGTCGAGCACCGTCGCGGCCACCTTGAGGTCGCCGTCGTCGGGGTCGAGCGCCACGAGGGCGACGAGACGCGTCACCAGCGAGCTGAGCAGCGCCGTTCGCTCGGCGGACGCGTCGGGGCCGGCCAGGTCGCGCAGGAAGGCGTCGACCAGCTCGTCGGAGCTCACGAGCGTTGGTAGAGCGTGCTGCGTTGGGCCAGGCGACGCCCGAGCGGTTCGACCAGTCGCTCGAGGGCCGCGGCGTCCATCTCCTGGCCGTGCACGGCGCCGGCGGCCCGTGAGATGTTCTCGTCCATCAGCGTGCCGCCCACGTCGTTCGCGCCGGCGCGCAGGATTCGGCGCGACCCCTCGACGCCCATCTTCACCCAGCTGACCTGGACGTTGTCGATCCAGGTGGCGTAGTGGAGTCGGGCGACCGCGTGCAGCAGGAGCGCCTCGCGAAACGTCGGCCCGCGCCGGCTGCGACCCTTCAAGAACAGCGGCGTCGCCATGTGGACGAAGGGCAGCGGTACGAACTCGGTGAAGCCGCCGGTCTCTTGCTGGAGCGCGCGCGTGCGCATCAGGTGGGTCGCCCAGCTCCCCACCCCCTCGACGGCGCCGAACATGATCGTGATGTTCGAGCGCAGTCCCACCGCGTGCGCGGCGCGGTGCACGTCGAGCCACTGGTCCGAGTTGATCTTGTCGGGGCACAGCACCGCGCGCACGGGGTCGTCGAGGATCTCGGCCGCCGTGCCCGGCAGGGTCTTGAGGCCCGCGTCCTTGAGGCGCGTCAGGTACGTCGCGAGGTCCTGATCCGAGCGACGCGCGCCCTCGAAGACCTCGAGGGCGCTGAAGGCGTGGATGTGGATGGTGGGCGAGCCAGCGCGTACCGCCGCGACGACGTCGATGTAGTAGTCCCCGTCGAACTTCGGGTGGATGCCGCCCTGGAGGCAGACCTCGGTGGCGCCGCGCTCCTCGGCCTCGCGCACGCGCGCGCTGATCTCCTCGAGGGTCAAGAGGTAGGGGTCGCCGCGCAGGTTGAGCGAGAGCGGGCCCTTGGAGAAGGCGCAGAACCGGCACTTGAAGGTGCACACGTTGGTGTAGTTGATGTTGCGGTTGATGACGAAGGTCACGTCGTCGCCCACCCTGAGCCGCCGCACGTCGTCGGCGAGCTCGGTGACGGCCGTGACGTCGAGTCCCCGGGCGCTGAGCAGCGTCACCAGCTCGTCGTGCGTGAAGTCGTAGCCGGGCTCGTACGCCGCGAGCAACCGCTCGACCGCCCGGGTGGCCGCGCCGCCCGAGCGCGGCGGCGGGGGAGCGACGTCGGACCCGGCGAACCAGGCGTCGTCGCGCGCCAGACCGGCGGCCTCGGCGTGCGCCAGCACGCCCGGGCGCACGCGCTCATCGAGGAACTCGTCGGCGCGCTGGACGAACGACGGATAGACGGTGAGGCGCGGCTCCAGGTTGAACCCGTGGTCGGCGCACGCGGCGCGCAGCGTGTCGATCGCCGGCCACGCCCGCTCGGGGTTCACGTGGTCGCGGGTGACGGGCGACACGCCGCCGAAGTCGTCGATGCCGTAGGCCAGCAGGGCCGCCGGCTCGTCGGACAGGTTCGGGGGCGCCTGGAGGTGGATGTCGGGGGCCAGGATGAGGCGCGCCGCGGCGATCGTCCAGTGGAACTCGTCGGGCGCGGGGGCGGGCGCGTGGGCCATCGCCGTGCGCGCCTTGGGCAGGAAGTTCTGGATGATGACCTCTTGGACCTGTCCGTAGCGCGCGTGCGACTCCTCGATCGCCTCGAGCGTCGCGAGGCGGTCCGCTCGCGTCTCGCCGATGCCCACTAGCAGGCCCGTTGTGAAGGGGATCCGCAGCTCGCCGGCGAGTCGCAGCGTCGCAAGGCGCCGTGCCGGCGCCTTGTCGGGCGCCAGGCGGTGGGCCGCGACGTCGGCCAGTGTCTCGAGCATCATCCCCTGGGACGCGCTGACCGTGCGCAGCTGGGCCAGCTCGTGTTCGAAGAGCGCGCCGGCGTTGACGTGGGGCAGGAGGCCGGTCGACTCGAGCACCATCTGGGCCGCGCTGGCCACGTAGTCCACCGTCGAGCAGTAGCCCCGGGCGGCCAGCCACCGGGCGGCCTCGTCGTAGCGAAGTTCGGGTCGCTCGCCGAGGGTGAAGAGGGCCTCGGTACACCCGGCGTCGCGGCCGACCTCGGCGATCGCCATCACCTCGTCGAGGGCCAGGTAGGGCGAGGCCACGTGGGCGGGGGCCTGGGCGAAGGTGCAGTAGCCGCAGCGGTCGCGACACAGCTTGGTCAGGGGGATGAAAACCTTGGGCGAGTAGGTCACGACCCAGCCGTGGGCCTCGCGCGCCCGAGCGAACGCCTCGCGCGCCAGGTCGTCGGCGCTCGCGTCAAGGAGCGCGGTCGGCGCCGCGACTCCCGAGCTCAGCATGCGAGCATCCTACGGCTGGAGCTCGAGGAGCTGGGCGGCCTCGGCGACGTCGTCGACGAAGAGCTGCGCCACGAATCGCTGGCGCTCGCGCATCGCCCGCGCGTCGGCGCGCGCCTGGGCGAGGTGCAGCTCGTGGAAGGAGTAGCGCCGCCCGACGATGCGCTCGGGGGCGCTGCGCGGGCGCACGATGATCTGGAGCGCGGCCACGCCGTCGGGCCCGCCCTTGTGGAGTTGGCCGGTCGAATGCAGGTAGCGCGGCCCGAGGTTCGCGGTCGTCGGTCCGTAGCGCTCCTCGACCCGACGACGCAGGGCGGCGACGTCCGCGGCCGCCTCCAGCGGGGCGAACGCCTGGATCGCGTTGTAGCGCGACGCCGCCAGCGCGGCCCTGGTGGCGGCCGGGTCCGCGGGCGCCTCGTCGAATGCCTCGTCGCCGGACAGCAGCATCAAGACGGCGCGCTTGGCCCCGTCCACGTCGGGCTGATCGAACGGGTTGACTCCGAGGCCGCGCGCGAGGAGCACCGACACCAGGTGAAGGCGCTGCATGTCGCCGGGGCGCCCCCCCGACGCGGGGGGGCCCACGCGCGGGATGAATCCGCGGCCGGACTTGCCGGTGGTCTCGGCGACGAGCTGTTCGAGCCACAGCGCGCCGCCCGAGGTGATCGGGTCACCGCCGAGGCCGTAGAAGGCCCAGCCGTCAACCACGTCGTTCGCCGCGGCGCCGGCCTCCTCGATGGCCCGCGCCACGAGGTCGTGGGTGAGCTCGCACGCGGCGAGTTCCTCGCGCAGGGTGGCGGGGGTCCACCCCGCGTAGAACGCGGGCACGAGTCCGTAGGGGGAGAGGCCCGAGAACCTCCCCGGGGTGTCCGGGTCGGCGTACACGAGGAAGGCGCCGAGCGCGGTGGCCAGCTCGGCGAGCGACGTGCCCGGATCGGTGATCACGATCAGGTCCACCGGGTCCAGGCCGTGGGCCAGCGCGTGGGCCAGCAGCGCCTGGGTCTCGACGGTCGTGCCGGACTTGGACGCCGCGATGACGGTCGCCTCGGCGAACTCCGTCGCGGCGATGGTGTCCGGGTTCGAGGTGTCGAGCACCGCCAGCGCGTTGCCGGGCCGCGACTCGGCGTAGAGGCGGGCTGGCGACGACGAACCCCCCATGCCGAGCAGCAGCGTGCGCCCGTAGCGGCGCGGCCGGTTCGCGTCCATGTCGTCGAGCCACGGTCCGAGGTAGCGCTCGGTGTGGCGCAGCCACCCCAGGGCGTGCTTGGCGCTCTTGCCCTCGAACAACGCCGCGTCGCCGCTCAGAAGCCGGGTCGCGAGGTTGTCGCTCACGGGCCCGTCCGCGCGAGCTTGGCCTCCAGAGTGGCGAGCAGCTCCTCGTAGGACGCCGCGAAGGAGGCCACGCCCTCGGCCTCCAGTCGATCGGTGACCGCCTCGAGCGAGATCGTGGTCGGCAGGTCGTCGACGAGGAACGCCACCGCGCTGGTGGCCGCGGGCTCGAGCAACGGCGACGAGTCGAACGTGCCGCGGGCCAGCGTCGCGTCCAGCGTCGCGTCGGGCATGGTGTTGACCGTCTCGTCGGCGACGAGGCGCTCCACGTAGAGCAGCTCGTCGTACGCGGGGTTCTTGACCGACGTCGAGGCCCACAGGGGCCGCTGGACCTGCGCGCCCGCGGCGAGCAGCTCGCTGACGCGCTCACCACCGACGCGGTCGCGGTAGAGCTGGTAGGCGCGGGCCGCCTGGGCGTTGGCGGTGGTGCCACGCCGCGGGTCGGTGTCGCCCAGCAGGGCATCGACCGCGGTGTCCACGCGCGAGACGAAGAAGGAGGCCACGCTGGCCAGCCGGGCGAGGTCGTGGCCGTTGGCCGCGGCGAACTCCAGTCCGGCCATCCACGCGTCGAGCACCTGGCTGTAGCGCGCGATCGAGAAGATCAGGGTCACGTTGACGTTCACGCCGGCGCCGAGGACCGCGGTGATCGCGGGCAGGCCCTCGAGCGTCGCGGGGATCTTGATGAGCGCGTTGGGCCGGTCGACGGCGGCCGCGAGGCGCAGCGCCGCGGACACCGTCGCCTCGGTGTCGTGGGCCAGGCGCGGCGAGACCTCCAAGGAGACGAAGCCGTCTCCGTAGCGGCGCCGCCCCGCGTCGAAGTCCGCCGCGGCGCCTCGGTGGACCGCCGAGAGCACGTCGCACGCGTCGCGCACGTCGCCGACCGCCAGCGTCTCGAAGAGCTCCTCGGTGCCCAAGTCGGCGTGGGCGGCCACGGCGGCGTCGTACGCCGACGACGTGGCCAGGGCCTTGGCGAAGATGGACGGGTTGCTCGTCACGCCGCGCACGCCGCGCTCGACGAGGTGGGCCAGGGTGCCGTCGTCGAGCCAGTCGCGACGGATGTTGTCAATCCAGGGGCTCTGGCCGAACCGTTCGTAGAGGGTGTCGAGAGTCGTCACGAGGACGCCTCGAGCGTTCGCTCGACGTGGTCGACCAGCGCGGTCGGTCCCACGTGGAAGTGCTCGAAGACGACGGGGCCGGGAGCGGACATGCCGAAGCTGTCGATCCCCAGGGCCGCGTCGACGTACCTGCCCCAGCCGAGGGTCGCACCCGCCTCGAGTGACACCGAGGGCAGGTCGCGGCGCAAGACCGCGTCACGGTAGGCGGCCTCCTGGGCGTCGAAGCACCGCCAGCATGGCAGTGCCACGACGCGCGCGGCAACGCCGCGCCCCAGCAGCGTTGACTGGGCCGTGAGACAGTGCTGCACCTCGGACCCCGTGGCGACGAGGGTGAACACGGCATCGACGGCGTCGCGCACCACGTAGCCGCCCCGCCAGGCCCCCTGCGCGCTGGCCCGCGCATCGTCGCCCTCGAACACCGCGACGTCCTGGCGCGTGAGGACGAGTGCGGTGGGCGCGGGACGAGGGTCGTGCAGCAGGCGCTCGACCAGGTCGAGCGTCTCGTTGGCGTCGCTCGGGCGCACGACGTGCAGCCGGGGCATCGCGCGCAGCGCCATGAGGTGCTCGACCGGCTGGTGGGTGGGACCGTCCTGGCCGACGCCGACCGAGTCGTGTGTGAAGACGAAGATGGCCGGTGCCTCGCTCAAGGCGGCGAGCCGGATGGCGGGGCGCATGTAGTCGCTGAACACGAAGAACGTCGAGCCCATCGGGCGAATGCCGCCGTGGAGGGCCTGGCCCACGAGTGTCGCGCCCATCGCGAACTCGCGCACCCCGAAGTGGATCTGTCGCCCGCCGGGGTTGTCGCGACCTTGGGCCGACGAGTGGGCGAGGACGACGCCCGTGTTGTCAGTGAGGTCGGCGGAGCCGGCGGTGAGGCCGGGCGTGGCCGGAGCCAGGACGTCCATCGCCCGCTGCAGGGCCGTGCGCGTCGCCACGGCGCCGCCGGCGAACCGTTCGGGTGTCTCGCTGTCGCGCAGGGCCCCGTTCGTGCGCAGCTGTTCGAGCAGGGCGGTGCCGCGCTCGCCGGCGGCGGTCAGCCGGGTCTGCCACGCCGCGCGCCCCTCGCGCTGGCGGGTGAGCGACGCGACGACCGCGCCCGGAAGATCGGGGTCCAGGGCGAACGCCTCGTCGGGCACGCCGAGCAGGGCTTTGGCCTCCGTGATCGCGGCCGCGGAGAACGGGTTGCCGTGCGCCTCGCGCCGATCCATCATCACGGGCGACGGGTAGCCGATGTGGGATCGCAGAACGATGAGCGTGGGTCGCGCCGACTCCGCCACCGCGCCTCGCAGCGCGCCCTCCAGGACGACGAGGTCGTTGGCGGCCTCGCCGAGGTTCACGACGTTCCAGCCGTACGCGGCGAAGCGCAACGGAGTGTCGTCGTGCAGGGCGAGCTCAGTGGGCCCGTCGATGGTGATGTAGTTGTCGTCGTAGACGACCACCAGGTGGGCGAGCCCGAGCGAGCCGGCGAGGGAGGCCGCCTCGTGGCTGATGCCTTCCTCGATGCACCCGTCGCCGGCGATCACCCAGAGGCGGTGGTCGACCAGGTCCGCGCCGTAGTCGGCGCGAAGTATCCGCTCGGCGATCGCCATGCCCACGGCGTTCGCCAGGCCCTGGCCCAGCGGGCCCGTCGTCACCTCCACGGTGGGCGTCAGGTGCGCCTCGGGGTGACCGGGCGTGATCGAGTGAGCCTGGCGGAACTGGCGCAGGTCGGACTCGGCGACCTCGTAGCCAAATTCGTGCGCCAGTGCGTACTGGAGGATCGAGGCGTGTCCGGCGCTCAGTATGAAGCGGTCCCGGTCCGGCCACGCCGGGTCCGCGGGGTCGTGTCGCAACACGCGAGAGAACAGCGTCACCCCGAGCGGCGCCAGCGCCATCGCGGTCCCGCTGTGACCCGACTTGGCCGCGGCCGGGGCGTCCATCGCCAGCGCCATGACCTCGCGTATCACCCGTCCTTCGAGGTCGCTCGCCCCCGCGAAGAGATGATCGCCCACGGCTAGAACCCTACCGACTGCGTCACCGAGAGCCCGGGAGCGGCCGGGGGTAGCCTCGACGCGTGGCGCTGCAGATCCCACCGAACTGCGACCTGACCCTCGGGCTCACCTG
>DAIOGY010000065.1:0-7610 GCA_036745005.1 Acidimicrobiales bacterium
GAACGGCAAGGGGCATTGAGCATGGGTGTGCTGGACGACAAGGTCGCGATCGTCGTGGCCTCCGACGATTCGCTCGACGCCCAGGCGACCGTCAAGGCGCTCTCGGCCCTGGTGGGCGGGGGAGGGGGCGGCTCGCCGCGACTGGCGCTCGCCGGGGGTCGCGACGCTCGCGCCCTCGATCAGGTCCTCGACGCGGCGCGCGCCCTCTAGTGGCCGTGGCGCGGGTACTGGCCATCGATCCGGGCAGCCGGCGACTGGGCGTGGCGATCTCGGACTCCGCACGGACCATGGCGTTTCCCCGTGAGCCGCTGGCGGCGGGCGACAGCGCCCTCACCGTGCTGGCCGAGCTGGTGGGCGACGAAGGGGTCGACCTGGTCGTCGTCGGACGTCCGGTCGCGCTGTCGGGGTCCGAGACCTCCTCGACGCAGCTCGCCGATCGCTTCGTCGCCGATCTGCGTCAGCGCCTCGGCGCGGTGCCGGTCGTCACGTTTGACGAACGCCTCACGACGACCGCCGCGCAGCGATCGCTGCGCGAAGCGGGCGTGACGTCGCGCGATCACCGCGGACGAGTCGACAGCGCCGCCGCGGTCATCATGCTCCAGCATTTCCTGGAGGCCACCGGTGAGTAAGCGAGCCATGCGCATCGGCGCCGGGATCGTCGCGGTGTTCTTCCTCGCCGTGGTGTGGTTCGCGCTGCAGGTCTACCCCCTCGGGAGCCCTGGGCGCCTCGTCGTGGTCACCGTCCACTCGGGCGACTCGGTCTCGACCGTCGCGGGCGAGCTGCACGCCAAGGGCGTGATCGGCTCGCCGCTGGCCTTCAAGATCGACATGGAGGTCTTCTCGTCGCTGACCCTGCACGCGGGTTCGTATCAGATCGCCCAGAACTCCTCGTTCGCCCACGTGCACGCCATCTTGAACGCCCCGCCCAACGTCCTCGTCATCGACGTGGCTCCGGGCGAGACGATCCACGAGGTCTTCGACACCGTCGCCGCGGACAAGAGCAACCTCTTCGCCGATAAGCTGCTCGGCGCCGCGGCGTCCCTGGCGCGCGACTCGCCCTATCATCCCGACCTGACGCCGCCGCACATCGCGGGCCTGTCGGACGCGGTGAACTCCCTCGAGGGTCTGGTCGGCGTCGGCCAGTACCTGCTCAAGCCCGACGAGACGGCGATGTCGCTCGCGCGCCGGATGGCCGAGGGCTTCACCAAGGAGGCGACGTCGGTCGGTTTCTCGCCCTCGACCACGGTGAACGGGCTGTCGGCGTACCAGTTGATCATCGCCGCATCCATCGTCGAGCGCGAGGGTTACTACCCTCAGAACATGCCCCAAGTGGCGCGGGTGATCTTCAACCGCCTGAAGCGTGGCGGGGGTCTGCAAATGGACTCCACCGTCAAGTACCCCCTCGGCATGGACGCGGGGACGGTGACCCCGAAGATGCTCCAGAACCCGACGCCCTACAACACCTACCTGCACGCGGGACTCACCCCGACCCCGATCTGCACCGTGTCGACCACGGCTCTCCGGGCGGTGCTGCACGCGCCGCCCGGCTCGTGGCTCTACTTCGTGCTCTTTGACAAGAAGGGCGATGAGAAGTTCGCCACGACCTTCCAGCAAGATCTCAAGTACCAACAACAGGCCGCGAGGAATCTCGGTTGAACTGGCGACTGGGCGTCGTGGGCTATCCGATCGAGCACTCCTTGTCGCCGCGCCTGCACGAGGCGGGACTGGCCCAGGTCGGCCTGACCGGGACCTCGGAGCGCGTGGCCCTGCGCGAGTCGGAGGCCAGTCGCCTCGGCGAGCTGCTGAGGACACGCTTTGACGCGCTCTCGGTCACGATGCCCCTGAAGGGCCTGGCCCTCGGCGTGTGCGACGAGCTCGAGCCGGCGGCGGCGCGCCTGGGAGTGGTCAACTCGCTCCTCGTGCGCGACGGGCTCGTCCACGGCGACTCGACCGACGGCGACGGGTTCGTCGACGCGCTGCGCGCCCAGTTCGACTTCGACGTCGCGGGGTGCGGCGTCGCGGTCCACGGCGCCGGGGGCGCGGCGCGCGCGGTGGTCGACTCGCTGGCCCGCGCCGGCGCGAACTGGATCGCGGTGTCCGGGCGCACGCCCGCGCACGTCGAGTGGCTGTCCGCGCGCTACGAGTGCGTCGTGGCCTCGGCTCGACCCCCCACGACCGTCGACCTCGTGGTCAACACGGTGCCGGCCGACGGACGCGACCGCGTCGAGGTCGTCGACGGCGCGACGGCCTCGACGGTGTGCGTCGACGTGACCTACGAGCCGCGACTGACGCCGTGGCGCAGCGCGTACGCCGAACTGGGCTGCCGGACCGCCAACGGGCTGGGCATGCTCGCCTATCAGGCCGCGCGCCAGATGACCTGGTGGTGGGGACGAGAGGTCGACGGCGCCTCGTTGATGAAGGCGCTGGCGTGACCGACACCCTGAGCGCCATCTCGGCGCGCCTCAAGCCCAAGGAGGGCCTCGACTACAGCCTGGCCGCGGGGATGATCCTGCTGGGTGTGGTCGGTGTCACCATGGTCTACAGCGCGACGCGCCAGCCCCTGATCAACGCCGGCTTTAATCCTCACTACTACCTCGAGCGCCAGGCGCTCTTCGTCGTGATCGGCGTGGCCGTGATGTACGCGATCTCGCTGCTGGACTACCGGCGCCTGGAGATCGTCGCCACCCCGCTCTACGTGCTCTCGCTCCTCTCCCTGGTGGGCGTGTTCTTCCTCGGCCAGAGCGCGCTGGGGGCGCAGCGCTGGTACAACTTCGGCCTCTTCCAGGTCCAGCCGAGCGAGTTCACCGTGCTCATCATCGTGCTGGCCGTCGCCACCTACTGCCAGCGCCGCCCCGACGGCCTCGCCATGTACGACGTCATGCGAATCCTGACCATGGGCGCGGTGCCCCTGGTGCTCATCGTGGTCCAGCCCGACGTCGGCACGGCGACCATCGTCGTCCTGGTGGTCGCCGCGATGATGGTCGTGGCGGGCGTGCCGCCGCGCTTCATGACATTCCTGGCGATCGTCGGCTCGGCCGCCGTGGCGCTGGCCGTGTACGGCAAGCTGCTGCACAAGTACCAGCTGGACCGGATCATCTCGTTCCTGCACCAGAACTCCACCAGCCCGGCGATGCAGCAGCTCATCTACGAGGTCAATAACGCCAAGTCGGCCATCGGGGCGGGCGGTCTGCACGGCGCGGGCCTGTTTCACGGCCTCCAGACGGTGCTGGGCTACGTGCCCGAGCAGCGCACCGACTTCATCTTCACGGCCATCGGCGAGCAGCTGGGCTTCATCGGCTCGGCGGCGATCGTCACGCTGCTCGGCTTCGTGGCGTTCCGGATGTTCTGGATCGCCAAGAACGCCAAGGACTCCATGGGCAAGGTCCTGTGCCTGGGCATCTTCATCTTCTTCGCCTTCAGCTGCTTCGAGAACATCGGCATGACGATGGGCATCATGCCGGTGGTGGGGATACCGCTGCCGTTCCTCAGCTACGGGGGTTCGGCGGTCCTCGTGTTCTACACCGCGGGCGGCCTGGTGCTGTCCGTGTCGCGGCGCCGGAGCAGTTAGGTTGCAACCCGTGAGCGACGCGTCATCTCCCGACCCGAGTCCGGCGCCCGACGCGGCCCCGGTCTTTCGGGTGATGAACGCGGAGAGCGTGACCTTCGACCTCGGCGACGCGTCGCCGTTCGTGCACCTCATGGAGGCCGACGCGCCCTACCGCAGCCTGTCGATTCCGGTCGCGCTCCCCGAGGCGGTGGCGCTGCACCAGGCCCTCGAGTATGTCGCGGGACGTCGCCCGGGGACCCACGAGCTGGCCAGCGAGATCATGGCCCGCCTGCGCTGTGACATCGTGGCCGCGCGGATCGTGCGCGTCGAGGGCGGCGTCTACTTCGCCGAACTCGACCTGATGGCGCCCCAGGGCCGCGAGGTCCTCGACGCGCGCACCTCTGACGCGATCATCCTCGCGCTGCGCCAGCGCGTGGCCGCGCCCATCCTGTGCGCCGAGGAGATCCTGGCCGCCGCCACGGATTAGGAGAGATCGACCGTCCGGATCTCGCCGCCGCGCGGCTCGGTGGCGTTCTCGTCCGAGATCCGCAGCAGCAAGGCCACGATGACGTAGTTCGCCAGCAGCGAGCTGCCGCCGTAGGCCATGAACGGCAGCGTGATGCCGGTGAAGGGCAGGAGGCGCAGCACGCCCGCCATGATGACGAAGGCCTGGATGCCCACGGTCGCGGTGAGCGCGGTCGCGGCCAGGCGCACGAAGTCCGAGTGGGCCCGCTGGGCGATGCGGAACCCCTCGCCGACGAAGAGCGCAAACAGGCACAGCACGACGATGATCCCGAGGATCCCCAACTCCTCGCCGACGGCGGCGAAGATCATGTCCGAGCTGATGAAGGGCACGGTGCCCGACTGGCCGAGGCCGAGGCCGGTGCCGGTGACGCCGCCCGCGGCCAGCGAGAACCAGCCGTACGCCAGCTGGAGCCCGCCCGAGTTCATGTAGTGCCAGGGGTCGAGCCAGTAGCTGATGCGCAGGTGCACCTGGGAGAAGAGCCGCTCGGCCAGGAAGCCGCCGCCGGCGAAGAGACCGAAACCCAACAGCACGTAGGTCTTGAGGCCCGTGGTGACCCATAGAAGCATCAAGAAGAGCGCGAAGAGCAGGATGGCGAAGCCCACGTCGTTCTCCGCGCCCAGCACGGCGATGGCGAACCCCCACGCGAAGAGGATGGGCAGCAGCTTCGAGGGCGGCACGATGAGGCGCTGGCCGATGCGCATCGTGGGCGTGGACAACAGCTCGCGGTTGGCCGCGAAGTAGGACGCGAAGAAGAAGGCGAGCAGGATCTTGGCGAGCTCCACGGGCTGGAACGACAGCGGCCCGGCCTTGACCCACAGGCGCGCGCCGTTGACCGTCTCGCCGAAGTGCGGGACCAGGGGCAGCAGCAGCAGGAAGATCGCGCCGACCAGGGTCAGGTACCGGTAGCGGTCGAGGTCGCGCACGTGGCGCACCACCTTGAGCGTGATCACGAGCGCGACGGCCCCCAGCGCGAACCACACCGCCTGGTAGGCGGCGTGCGTCGAGTTCCAACGGGCGATCTCCACGTAGCCGATGCCGTTGAGCAGCGTCGCCACGGGCAGCAGGATCTGGCTCGCCTGGGGCGCGTAGCGGCGGATGGCGACGTGCATCGCGAGCGAGAGAAACACGATCACGCTCAGGAAGGACCACAGGCGAGGGGGCATGTGCCCCTGGGCGCCCAGGGAGGCCAGGATGTACAGCGACGTCGTGATGATCCACGCCAGCACCATCAGGCCCAGCTCGGTGGAGCGCGATTTCGAGACCGGAACCACGCTGGTGGCGGGGGCCGGCGCGTCTCGGGTCGCGTGCCTCGCCACGGTCCAACAGTAGTCGTACGATGGTTTGATCACGTTCTCGTGAAGTAAGGAGTCGCGACCCTCGTGGCGGTGGACCTCTCGTCGTTCGGACCCGAGCGCTTCTCCAGTCGGGAACTGTCGCGCCTGGAGTTCGCCGCGCGCCTGCTCGACCTCGCCGAGGACCGGCAACTCCCGATCCTGGAGCGCTGCAAGTTCATCGCGATCTTCGCTGACCTCATCGACGAGTTCTTCCAGGTGCGCGTCGTGAGCCTGGAGGACAAGGTGGCGGCCGGCGTGGAGACGCCCTCCGTCGATGGCGTGCGGCCCCGCCAGCAGCTCGCCGCCATCCGCGAGCGCGTGACGTCGCTCGTGGAGCGCCAGGACCGCCTGGTGCTCGACGTGATCTTCCCCGAGCTCTCCGGCGACGGCATCGCCATCGTGCGCGTGGCCGACCTCGAGGACGCCGAGCGCAAGGACCTGGCGGTCTATTTCGACGAGCACGTCTACCCGGTGCTCACCCCGCTGGCGGTCGATCCGGGGCACCCCTTCCCCATGATCTCGAACCTGTCGATCAACATCGCCGTCACGGTCGTCGACTCGTCCAACGGCGAGGAGCGCAGCGCGCGCGTCAAGGTCCCCAATTCGCTGCCGCGCTTCCTGCCCGCGGGTCCGGAGCGCTGGTGCCTGCTCGAGGACCTCATCATGGCGAACCTCGGCCAGCTCTTCCCGGGCATGACGATCGGGCGCGCGGACCTGTTCCGGGTCACCCGCAACGCCGACCTCATGCTCGAAGAGGACGAGGCCGACGACCTGCTCGTCGCCCTGGAGGTCGAGCTGCGCCGGCGTCGCTTCGGCGAGGTCCTGCGCGTGGAGCTCCAGAGCGGCATGTCCAAGGAGTTCCTCGACCTCCTGGTCGGCCAGTTGGACCTGGACCCCAACGACGTCTACGTGACCGATGCGCCGCTGGGCTTGCACGACCTGTGGAGTCTGTACGCCATGGAGCGCCCCGACCTGCGCGGCGAGGGCTGGTCGCCGATCACGCCGCCGCGCCTCCTCCAGGGCGACCACGTCGGCGACATCTTCGCCGCGATCCGCGAGGGCGACATCCTGCTGCACCACCCCTACGACTCGTTCAGCGACTCGGTCGAGGTGTTCATCGCCCAGGCCGCCGACGACCCCATGGTGGTGGGCATCAAGCAGACCCTGTACCGGACCTCGGGCGACTCACCGGTCGTCAAGTCGCTGATCCGCGCCGCCGAGCACGGCAAGCAGGTGGTGGCGCTGGTCGAGCTCAAGGCGCGCTTCGACGAGGCGGCCAACATCGAGTGGGCCAAGGCCCTCGAAGACGCCGGCGCCCACGTGGTCTACGGGGTCGTGGGATTGAAGACCCACTCCAAGACCGCGCTGGTCGTGCGCAACGAGGGCGCGACCACCGCGCGCTACGCCCACGTGGCCACGGGCAACTACAACGACAAGACCGCGCGCACCTACGAGGACTTCGGGCTGCTGACCTGCGACCCGGACATCACCCACGACGTCGGCGAGCTGTTCAACTTCCTGACCGGCTTCGCGAGGGTCGAGGAGTACCGCACCATCATCGTGAGCCCCACCCACACGCGGGGGCGGATCGTCGAGCTCATCAATGTCCAGCGCGACCTCGGCCCGCGCGGCACGATCGCCATGAAGGTCAACGGCCTCACCGACCCGGCGATCATCGACGCCCTCTACGAGGCGAGCGGCGCCGGGGTCGACATCCGCCTGGAGGTCCGCACCCTGTGCTGCCTGCGACCCGGCGTCGTGGGCCTCTCCGAGCACATCACCGTGCACAGCCTGGTGGGCGAGTTCCTCGAGCACTCGCGCGTCTTCATCTTCGGGCGCACGGGCGAGCCCGACTTCGGGGTCTACATCGGCTCGGCCGACCTCATGGAGCGCAACCTCGACCGCCGCGTCGAGGTCGTGGTGCCGATCTCGAGCTCCGACAACCGCGACGAGCTGCTCGAGGCGTTCGAGGTCACGTGGCACGATGACCGCTTCACCTGGGTGCTCGGCACCGACCGGCGCTGGCGCCGGCTCCAGCCGGTCAACGACCTCTCGGCCCAGGAGGAGTTCAAACGCCGGGCGTTGGCTCGGGCCCGGTCGCTGGTGTCGCGCTAGTTCCCCGGTCGCGGCGCCACTGCAGGCTGGCGTAGGCCGCGCCCCCGATGGGGATCGGGATCCAGAAGTTGACCAGACGGTAGGAGAG
>DAIOGY010000066.1:0-7601 GCA_036745005.1 Acidimicrobiales bacterium
ATCGCCGAACCGCCCTTGAAGCTCGTCCTCTTCGAGGGCGGTGTTCCAGGAACCATCAACCACCTGGGTGTCGAGGTCTTCTCGACCCAGGAGGTCGTCGACGCGACGGTCTACCTCGCCGGCTCGGGACTGGCCACCGACGTCGAAGAAGGTACGACGTGTTGCCACGCACTCCAGGACAAGGTCTGGGTCGACGGACCCGATGGTTCGCGCTGGGAGGTCTACACGGTGCTGGCCGACGCCACCGAGGTTGAGGCCGACGAGCAGTGCTGCGCGACGACGTCGGCCATCACCGTTGGTGCCACACCAGCGCCCGCCTGTTGCTGAGCGCCAGGAACAGCGGGTACGAAGGCGGCACCTTGTCGCAACGGTCGATTGACACCCATGATGCGAGCGCGCCGGTCATCGCTCGGCTGTCGTTTCTGGACCGGTTCCTGCCCATGTGGATCGCGTTGGCCATGGTCGCGGGCATCGTGCTGGGCCGCGCCGTGCCAAGTCTCAACAAGCACTTGAACTCGGTACAGGTGACGTCGGGGACCTCGCTGCCCATCTTTCTGGGACTCTTGGTGATGATGTACCCGGTATTGGCGAAAGTGCGTTACGACCGGCTCGCGACCGTCACGCGAGACCGGCGGTTGCTCGTGGCGTCGCTCGTCCTCAACTGGGTGATTGGCCCGGCCTTGATGTTCACGTTGGCCTGGCTCCTCTTACCCGACTTGCCGAGCTATCGCACCGGTCTGATCATCGTCGGACTCGCGCGTTGCATCGCGATGGTGCTGATATGGAACGACCTGTCGGGCGGGAATCGTGAGGCGGCGGCCGTGCTCGTCGCCATCAACTCGCTGTTCCAAATCGTCGCGTTCTCGCTCCTCGCCTACTTCTACCTGCGGGTGCTGCCCGCTTGGCTCGGACTCAGCACGGTCGGCCTCCACTTGTCCATCGGGCGAGTCGCCGAGACGGTCGCGATCTTCCTTGGGGTGCCGCTGGCTGCCGGCTACCTCACGCGCGCGTGGAGTGAGCGTGCCCGGGGCCGCGAATGGTACGAGTCAGAGTTCCTCCCGCGCCTATCGCCCTTCGCCCTCTACGGCCTGCTCTACACGATCGTGATCCTGTTTGCCCTTCAGGGGCACACCATCACGACCCAGCCGGGTGACGTGGCCCGCATCGCGTTGCCCCTGCTCGGCTACTTCGCGGTTATGTGGACCGGAGCGTTCGCCCTGGGTCGGGCGCTCGGACTCCCCTATGACCGGACTGCGACGCTGGCCTTCACGGCCGCCGGGAACAACTTCGAGCTGGCGATCGCGGTCGCCATCGGTGTGTTCGGTGTCACCAGCGGCGAAGCGCTGGCCGGCGTCGTCGGCCCGCTGATCGAGGTGCCCGTGCTCGTCGGGCTGGTGTACGTGTCGTTGTGGGCGAAGCGACGCTTCTACGTGACCCTCGACACCAGGAGCGGCGCGTGAACCAGGGCCGCCGGACGGTCCTCTTCCTGTGCGTTCACAACGCCGGACGTTCCCAGATGGCCGCGGCCTTCGCGCGACGCCTCGGCGGGGAGTCCCTGGTCGTGCACTCGGCCGGGTCCGCCCCCGGCGAACGACTCAACCCGGCGGTCGTCGAGGCGATGAGCGAGGTGGGCATCGACATCTCGAACGAGAGTCCCCGGGCGCTCACCGACGAGATGGCCCGTGACGCGGACGTCATCGTGACCATGGGCTGCGGCGACGCGTGCCCCTACTACCCCGGCAAGCGCTACGAGGACTGGGAGCTGACCGACCCGGCGGGCCAGAGCCTCGCGGTGGTGCGCACGATCCGCGACGAGATCGAGGGCCGGGTCACGCTCCTGGTCGACGAGGTGCGCTCGCCACCCACGCCCGCCTAGGGATACGTGGCGAGGCGCTCGCGCAGCGTCGCGACGAAGCGGGCGTTGTCGACGTCGAGTCCCACCCGCAGGCGGCTGTCGGCGTGCTCGCGGCGCCGATCGAACCAGGTCGCACCGCGCGAGTGGCGTCCCTGGGTCTCGACCGCCACCGCCACGCCCTGCTTGGCGATCGCGGTCGGGTCGATCAGCTCGTAGACGGCCATCGCGTCGTGCATGATGACGTCGCGAGTGCCGTACCAGCGGTCGTGGAAGGCGGCGTAGGGCTCGAGCATCCCGGCGACCCGTCGGCCGACCTGGGTGCCCAGCGCGGCGAAGTAGGCCAGGTCGAGGTCGTTCAGCGTGGCCTGGTGCGTGAGGTCCAAGGGCATCACGGTGATCGGCCAGTCGGCGGCGAAGACCCGCTCGGCGGCTTCGGGGTCGGCCCAGATGTTGAACTCGGCCGCCGGCGTGACGTTGCCCTCGAACGAGGCGCCCCCCATCACGACGACGCGCTCGACGCGGCGCGCCGCGTCGGGGTGGCGTTCGAGCAGGACCGCCAGGTTCGTCAGCGGGCCGATCGCCACCACGCTCAGGGGACCCTCCTCGACGAGGCGCCAGATGACGTCAGGCCCGTCGTCGGGGTCCAGTGCGACGGACGGCTCGTCCCAGGTGAGGTCGCCGAGTCCGTCGTGGCCGTGAACACCCCCCTCGTGGACGACCCGTCCGGCCAGCGCCGCGGCGCTCCCCGCCGCGACGACCACGTCGCGCCGTCCGGCCAGCTCGACCAGTCGACGGGCGTTGAGGGTCGTCGCCGCCAGCTCGACGTTCCCGGCGACGGTGGTGAGCGCGAGAACGTCGAGTTCGGGGCTGGCCAACGCCAGGAGGATGGCCACCGCGTCGTCGACGCCGGGGTCGGTGTCGATCACGACGCGCGTCACCGCCACGCCTCGACGTCCGCGCGCGTCGGCAGGGCGCCCTGCGCCCCGCGCCCGAGCGTGGCGAGGGAGCCCGCCGCGACGGCGAAGCGCAGCGCCGCGCCGGCTTCGACGCCCTCGGCGTAGGCGATGGCGTAGGCGGCGCAGAACACGTCGCCCGCGCCCACGGTGTCGACCGGACGCACGTCGAGGGCGGGGGCGCGCGCCACCTCGCGGCCGCGGGTGAGGTGGACCGCGCCGCGGCCCCCGAGCGTCACGACGCAGTGCTCGAGGAGCGCCGTGTCCAGCGCCGCGGCCTCCACCTCGTTGGCGATCACGACGGAGCAGGCGGCCAGCGTGTCCGCGTCGAGGCCCGCGGCGGGGGCGGCGTTGAGCACGAAGCGCGTCGAGCGCGCCGCCGCGTCGGCCACCACGCGCGGCCCGACCTCCATCTGGGCCAGCACGACGTCGAAGGACCCGAGGTCCGCCGACGCGACGTCCAGCGTGTCGTTCGCGCCCGACGAGACGACGATCTGGTTGTCGCCGCTCGGGGCCACCGTGATGAACGCGGTGCCGGTCGGACGAGCGGACCGCTGAACGCGCGTCACGTCGACGCCGAGCGCGACCAGTCCCTCGACCAGCCACTCCCCCGCGGCGTCGTCGCCCACGGCCGCGAGCAGCGTCACGTCGGCGCCGAGGCGCGCGGCGGCGGCGGCCTGGTTGGCCCCCTTGCCGCCCGGCAGTCGCTCGACGTCACCGGCGAGGACCGTCTCGCCGGGTCGCGGCAGTGCCGCCGCGCGCACGACGAGGTCGACGTTGGCGCTGCCGACCACCGCGAGCCGGGGCCGTCCGGCCGAACCCACTACGGCAGGTACTTGTTGGTGTAGTACGTCGACGGCGTGGACGCCTTGGAGATCAGTTTGATGCTCTTGAGCGCGTTCGTCAGGGTCGTCCACTGCGCGTTCGTCTGGGTGAAGTACTGGCCCGACGAGTTCGTCAGGAACGGGATGGTCAGGGTCCAGCCGAGCTTGTTGTAGGCGTTCGAGTAGCCGCTCTTGGGGTACGCCTTGTCGAAGTCGACCGCGGCCGCGGCCGGGTTCTTCGACGCCCAGATCGTCGCGCGCTTGACCGCCGTCAGAAAGGCCTTGATCGTCGCGCCGTGGGCGTGCGCGTACGAGCGGGTCACCGCGTAGACCCAGATCGGCACGTCGGGCGCGCCCGCGGCCGTGCCCAGGAGCTCGGACAGGTGGCCCTTGGTGTGGCTGCCGGCGAAGCCGGGCAGCTCGTAGTTGGTCGTGTTGGTCGAGAAGTCGACCTTGCCGGCCAGCAGGAAGGTGAGGTCGTACCCGGTGGGGTCGGTGAAGATCTTGACCTGGCTCGACGACAGTCCGGCGTACCGGAGGACGAAGGGCAGCATCGACTCGGTCCAGGTGTCGCCGTAGGAGAAGATCCGCTTGCCCTTCAGCGTGGCCCTCAGCGTGGCGGCGCTGAGGCTGGTCCCGGGCTTGGCGAACAGCGCCCAGTTGTTGTGCATGGAGTAGTTGGCCACGGACAGCACCGGCGCGCCGGCGTTGACCGCGATGCCCATGTCCGAGGTCGTGAGCATGCCGATGTCGGCGCTGCCCACGGCGAGCATCTGGGTCGTGGTCGAGGTGTTGGGCGGGAAGACGACCTTGACGTCCAATCCGGCGCCGGTGAAGTAGCCGCGGTCCTGGGCGACGACGAGGGGCACCAGCTCGAAGTCCGGTCCCGGGAAGTCGTAGGCGAACGTCACCGCGGCGTGCGGTGTCGCCGTGGCGCTGCCGCCCGCAAAGACCAGGGTCCCCAGGGCCAGCGAGGCGACGACGGCCCCCACGCGCACACGGCTGGGCTTCACGACGCTCCTTTGCTCGGACTGGCGACGATACTACCGCCGCACTGCGTGGGCTTTTCGGTCGTCACCGGCGCCGACGCGCGACGCTGCGGCGCTGCCAGGGCGTGGCCCAGATCTCGACGGCCAGCACCAGGAGGAACCACACGATGCCGATCGCCATCATCAACATGGTGATCCCGTAGACCGCGGCCGTGTTGAAGTTGTTGTTGGCGTGCTCTTGGTAGATCGCCAGGGACGCGCCCTCGGAGCCGTACAGCTCGCCGATGATCGCCCCGCCGACCGCGTAGGTGGCCCCGATCTTGAGCCCGGTGAAGACCGGCGTCGCCGACGCCGGGATCTCGATGTACACGAAGGTCCGCCACCGCGACGCGCCGTAGACCCGTGCGAGGTTGACCAGGTCCGCGTCGACGTGCGTGAGCCCGTCCAGGACGTTGACCGCCACCGGGAAGAAGACGATCCACGCGACGATGACGACCTTGGGCGCGACGCCGAAGCCCAGGATCAGCACCAGCGGAGCGGCCAGCGCCACCTGGGGGATCGCCTGGGAGAGGACGAGCACGGGATAGACCAGGCGTCTCAGGAACGACACCTTGCCCATGACGGCGCCCAGGACCAGTCCCAGGAGAGCCCCGGACCCGAATCCGTACAGCGTCTCGCGGATCGTCCCGAGCACGAGCGGCCACAGCGCGCTCCAGTTGCCGGTCACCGAGCGGATGGCGGCCATGGGCCGCGGGGCGATGTACGACGCGACGTGAAAGATCACGACGACGCCCTGCCAGATGGCGAGGAGCAGGACGAGCGAGAGCAGGGGCACGCCGACGTTGCGCAGTATCTTGCGACTCACGGCTGATCGCCCCGCAGCAGACGCATGATCTGGGCCTTGAGCCTGGTGAAGTCGGGGTCGATCAGCGTGTCGAGGTCGCGAGGGCGCGCCAGGGAGTTCGTGAGGTCGGCCACGACGCGCCCGGGCCGCGGCGACATCACGAGGATCCGGTCCGACAGGAAGATCGATTCGTCGACGTCGTGGGTGATGAAGAGCACCGTGCGCCCGGTCTCGCGCCACACCGAGAGCAGCCACTGCTGCATCTCCAGGCGAGTCTGGGCGTCGAGCGCGCCGAAGGGCTCGTCGAGCAGCAGGAGCGGGTGGTGGGTCACCAGCGTGCGCATGAGGGCGACGCGTTGGCGCATCCCGCCCGACAGGGCGCTCGGGTAGTGACGCAGGAACTCGCCCAGCCCGTACTCGCCGGCCACGCGCCGCGCCTCGGCGCGGTCCTCGGGCGTCACCTGGCGGGTCAGGCGCGCGGCCATCGTGATGTTGTCCTCCACCGTGCGCCACGGCAGGAGGAGGTCCTTTTGGAGCATGTAGCCGACGTGGCCCGTCGTCCCGGTCACCTCCTGGCCCGCCACGCGCACCTCGCCGTCGTCGGGCTCGAGCAGGCCCGCGATGACGTTGAAGAGGGTCGTCTTGCCGCAGCCCGAGGGACCGACGATGGCGACGAACGAGCCGTCCGCGACGTCCAGGGTGACGGGGGCGAGCGCGACGGTCTCGGCGAAGGTCTTGCCCACGTCGTGCAGCTCGAGCAGGACCGGAGCGCTCACCGCTTCAATGTAACCTCGCCGGCGCGACCGGCCCCTATCGATAGCCCGCCATGATGTCGTCCGCGCGTCCCACGAGGCCCGTGGGGTTGGTCGCGCGCACGTACCACTCGGTTCGCATGACCGCCGCGAACTCCTCGCGCGTCATCTTCATCCAGAACGACTCCGCCATCTGGGAGTGGTGCGCGGCGAGTGCGTCGTACTTCGCCTCGGTGACCGTCGAGACATCGACCGCCGCGTCGATCGCGTCGTCGGGCGTGCCCAGCTCGATCGGCTCGCCGTCGATGGTGAGGTCGTCGGGTTCGGGCTCGCGCTCGATGCCGCGTGCGGCGTCGGCCTCGCGGCGCTCGCGATCCTCGCGCTCCCAGCGCTCGCGCCAGAGAACCATGATCGACTCGGGGATCGCGTTGAAGTAGACCGTCGGCTCGTAGTCGAGCCGAGCGACCGCGGCCATGGTCACCCGGTGCGCCTGGATGTGATCGGGGTGCCCGTAGAAGCCGTGCTCGTTGTAGGTCATGACGACCTGGGGGCGCTCGTCGACCAGCACCTCGAAGAGACGGTCCGCGGCGACCTCGACGGGCGCGGCCCAGAACGCCCGGGCGTCGTCGTTCTGGGGCCAGCCTCGCATGCCCGAGTCGCGGTACCCCAGGCGCACCAGTCGCGACACGCCCAGCACCTCGACCGCGCGGTCGAGCTCACCGCGGCGGATCTCGGCGACGGCGTCGGCGTCGTGGTCGTCGTCCTCGGGCTTGACGCCCCCGGGCGCGTCGCCGTACTCGCCGTTCGTGCAGGTGACGAGCACGGTGCGCACGCCCTGGCGGCCCAGGAGCGCGAGGACCCCGCCGCTCGAGGACGCCTCGTCGTCGGGGTGGGCGTGCACCGCGAGGAAGGTCAGCCGTTCGCTCACGCGAGCCCCCCAAACAGGTCGTGCTCGTCGCCGCTCGTCGGGGACCGGCTCCAGGCGCGCTGGTAGTACTCGACGCCGAAGAGCAGGGTGAAGAGCTCCTCGTCCATCGTCACGAGGTCGGCGTTGTCGACCTGCGAGGCGTGCGTGGCGATGGCGCGCTGCTTGAGTCCGGCGTGGTCGGCCACGTCCATGGTCGTCGTGACGACGTCGTCGGCGACACCCACCCCGCGCGTCACCCACACCGGCATGTAGACGCCGCGCTCGCGGGCGAGGGGGATGAACTCGTCCAGGATGCGCGCCGGGGCCACCGGGTAGTAGAGGCGCTGCACGCTCGACGAGAGAGCGACCGCGCGCCGGGTCACCGCGTTGGCCGCGATGTGGTCGGGGTGGCCGTAGAACCCGTTCTCGTCGTAGGTCACGGCGACGCTCGCGCCCACCTCGTCAAAGATCGCCGCC
>DAIOGY010000067.1:0-7587 GCA_036745005.1 Acidimicrobiales bacterium
TGCCCGCGACGCGAAGGTCGCCCGCGAGTCCGGCTCCACGCACGGGGGCTTCCTGGATCGTGGTCATCTCAACGGCGCCGCGCGCCGCGGGCTCGCATCATCATGGGCACCTGACTCTCGACGTGGTCCTCACGGATCTCGCGACCCGTGAAGTGCAAGAAGACGTCGTCCAGCGTCGGGCGGTGGGCCCGCACGGTTCGCACGGCCACGCCGACCGCACCGACCAGGTGGCTCACGGCCGCGTCGGCGTCCTCAACGAAGGCCGTCACGCCCGGGTTGGTCGCCTCCACGCGAAGTCCCAGTCGGCGCAACGCGCGCAGTGCAGCCTCATCGTCGGCGGTCTCGAGCACCACGGTGTCCATGCCGACCGCAGCCTTGAGGTTGGCTGGCGTGTCCAAGGCGATGATCTGGCCGTGATCGATGATCGCGATGCGGTCCGCGTACTCGGCCTCGTCCATGTAGTGGCTCGTGACGAAGATGGTGACGCCCTCCTCGGCGCGCATGCGTAGGACGTCCTCCCACATCAGCGCGCGGGTCTGGGGGTCCAGTCCGATGGTCGGTTCGTCCAGGAAGAGCACGGCGGGGGTGTGCAGCATTCCCCGGGCGATCTCCAGGCGCCGGGCCATCCCGCCCGAGAAGGTCGAGACGAGGTCGCGGCGCCGAGGGCTCAGTGCGACGAGGTCCAGGACCCGGGTGATGCGACCGTTGACCTCGTCGTGCGGAACGCCGTACAACACTGCGTGGAACCTCAGGTTCTCCTCGGCCGTCAGCTGCTCGTCGAGGGTCTGCTCCTGGAAGACGAGGCCGATGCGACTTCGCACGGAACGGGCGTCGGAGGCGACGTCGTGACCGGCGACGCGTGCGCGGCCTCGGGTGGGCCGGGTCAGCGTGCACAGCATGTTGATGGTGGTGGACTTGCCCGCACCGTTGGGACCGAGGAAGGCGAAGATCTCGCCGGGCAGGACCGAGAAGGAGACGTCGTTGACGGCGGTGAGCTCCCCGAAGCACTTGACCAGATGCTCAGCCTCGATCGCCGGGACCTGGCTCGCGGATCCGCTGAGGTCCCGCGGGCTCAGGGTCTCGACCACTGAACCCGTCCGCGGACGTGGCGAGGCTGTGCGAGGACCCTTCGCTCCATGCGTCAAGTCTCGCGGGACGCGCCAGGTGTCACGTAGGGGACATCGTCACAAGGTGGCCTCGGGTCGGGAAGGCGGGATTCGAACCCGCGACCTCCTGGTCCCAAACCAGGTGCGCTAACCAAGCTGCGCTACTTCCCGCCGTTCCATCGTGTCACACGCCCCAGCGCCCGACTCGGCGCGCGCCATCTTCGTAGGCTGCCCTGGGAGGGGAGTTGGCATGGACTACGAGTGGATCATTGACGGTCTGGACCAGACCTGGACCGCCCTCGGGCGGCTGCTGGACGGCGAGCCCCCCGAGTCCTACGACGCGGCCACGGTACTGCCGGGTTGGAGCGTGCGCGACGTGGTGAGTCACCTCGCGGGATTCGAGTCGATGCTGCGCGGAGGGCCGGTGCCGGCCCACGAGGGTCCGTGGCCGGCGTACGTGCACAATCCGATCGGCGAGGTCAACGAGGCGTTCGTCGAGGCCAATCGGGGGCGACCAGGCCCGGAGATCCTCGAGGAGTTCCGCGCGGCCACCGCCGCCTCATTGGCGGCGCTGCGCGAACTCGACGCCGCCGCGTGGGAGAAGGTCGGTTGGAGCCCGGAGGGTGACCGCCCCTATCACCGGTTCCAGGAGACCCGGCTCCTGGACAGCTGGATCCATCTCGAGGACGTCCGTGACGCGCTGGGCCGCGTCGCGGGCGATGACGAGGTCGGCGAGGAGGTCGTGCTGAACCGCTTCGAGGCGGCGCTGCCCTACATCGTGGGCAAGAAGGTCGGCGCGCCCGACGGCACGTTGGTCCGGCTCAACCTCACTGGTGCTCGGGCGCGTTCGGTCACGATCGCGGTGCGCGAGAGCCGCGCCGCCGCGCTGACCGCGACCGACCAGGCGCCGACGCTGGAGGTCACGACACCCGCGGGCCTCTTCTGGCGGCGAGCGGCGGGCCGAATCGGCGCCGATCAGTTCCTCTCGGGCAGCGCCGTGGCGGGCGACCGCGACATGGCGCGCGTGCTGTCCGAGGCGCTGCGCATCATGATCTAGGCGGGGGACCCTGCGCCGATGAGCCGGTAGGCTGGCGGCTCCTATGCGCGCGACCGCCACGACACTCGACGACCAAAAGGTCAAACTCCAGGTCGAGGTGGACGACGAGGAGATGGCCCAGGCCCTGGACGCGGCCGCGGCCTCGCTCTCCAAGCAGGTCAGCATCAAGGGATTCCGCAAGGGCAAGGTGCCCAAGAGCGTCCTGGTGGCGCACCTGGGCGGGCCGGAGGCGCTGCGCGCCGAGGCGATACGGTCGTCGCTGCCCGACTTCTACGCCCACGCCGTCGCTGACACGCTCATCGATCCGATCGGTCAGCCCGACATCACCATCATCAGCGGCGAGGACGACGGCCCCCTGACCTTCGACGTCGAAGTCGAGGTCCGCCCCGAGGTCTATCTGGACGGGTACCGCGAGCTGCGCGTGACGATTCCCTCGCCCAGCGTCACCGACGCCGAGGTTGACGCCCAGATCGACCACTTCCGCGAGACCGACGCCGTCCTCAACGAGGTCGACCGTCCCATCGTCACCGGCGACCTGGTCACGCTCGACCTGCGCGTGTCCCAGATCGCCACGGACGTCGAGCCGATGGAACTGTCGGACTACATGTACACGGTCGGATCGGGGGCGATCACCGATGGGGTCGACGAGCTCATCCTCGGGTTGCGCGCGGGCGAGGAACTGAAGGTGAACGGGAGCCTCGAGCAGGGTGTCGTCGCGACGTACGAGCTGACCTTGAAGCAGGTCAAGGAGCGAGTTCTGCCCGAGCTCACCGACGAGTGGGTTTCGGAGAACACCGAGTGGGCGGGCGTGCAGGAGATGCGCGAGGCCGTCATCGACCAATTGCGCCGGCGCCGCATCGTCGAGGCGCAGATGTCCCAACGCGACGCGACGCTCTTCGCGCTGAGCAACCTGGTGCCCGAGACACTGGTGCCCGAGACGCTGGTGACCGCCGAGACCAACGAGCGACTCCACGACCTGGGACACCGCCTCGCCGAGCAGAACCTCACGCTGGAGACCTTCCTGACGGTGACGAACCAGCAGTCCGACCAGCTGCTCGAGACCCTGCGCGGCGACGCGGTGCGAGCGGTACGCGTCGACCTGGCCATGCGCGCGCTCGTCAGGGCCGAAGGGCTCGAGCCGAACGAGGCGGAGGTGGACGACGAGCTGTCCAAGACCGCCGACGCGATGGGGTCCACCACCGAGACGCTGCGACGCAACCTGCGAGACACCGGGCGCGTCGTCGCGTTCACCTCCGAGGTCGCCAAGATGAAGGCGTCGAGGTGGCTGAGCGAGAACGTGACCTACGTCGATCCGGCTGGCGTGGAGATCGACCGCGCGCTGATGCGCGCGGACCAGTCGGACACGCCCGACGCCTAAGGTGGTCGCGTGAACGAATCCCACCGAGCCCAGAACTACCTCGTCCCGACGGTCGTCGAGTCGTCCAACCGGGGCGAGCGGGCCTACGACCTCTACAGCCGCCTCCTGCGCGAGCGCATCATCTTCCTCGGCACGCCGATCGACGACACGGTGGCCAATCTCATCTGCGCCCAGCTGCTGTTCCTCGAGTCCGAGGACCCCGACAAGGACATCAACCTCTACATCAACTCGCCGGGCGGCGACATCACGGGCCTCCTGGCCGTCTACGACACGATGAAGTACATCAAGCCCGACGTCTCCACCTTCTGCTTCGGGCAGGCGGCGTCGGCCGCGGCGGTCCTGCTGGGCGCGGGCGCCAAGGGCAAGCGTTACGCCCTGCCGCACGCGCGCGTCCTGCTGCACCAGCCGTGGGGCGGCGTCGGGGGACAGGCGTCCGACATCGAGATCCAGGCCCGCGAGATCATGCGGATGAAGGACATGATCAACACGATGCTCTCGAACGACACGGGCCAGACGGTCGAGCGCATCACCAAGGACACCGACCGCGACTACATCATCGAGGCCCACGAGGCCGTTGAATACGGCCTGATCGACGAGGTGATCACCGCGCGGCCGTAAGTACCGCCCGAGGCGCGGGCCGCCTCGTAGGATGTTCGAGGCGGAGGTCGTGTCGGAGGAAACGTGGCAAAGTTTGGCGAAGGCAACGACCTGATCAAGTGCAGCTTCTGCGCGAAGGGTCAAAAGCAGGTCAAGAAACTCATCGCGGGCCCCAGCGTCTACATCTGCGACGAGTGCATCGACCTGTGCAACGACATCATCGCCGACGAGTTCGGCGACCGTCCCGAGTTCGTCCTCGACGAGTTGCCGACGCCGCGCGAGATCTCCTCGTTCCTCGACGACTTCGTCATCGGCCAGACCGACGCCAAGAAGATCCTGTCGGTCGCCGTGTACAACCATTACAAGCGGATCCAGTCCGGGCCGCTGCACGACGACGACGTCGAGGTTGCCAAGTCCAACGTCCTGCTCCTTGGTCCGACCGGGTGTGGCAAGACCTTCCTGGCCCAGACGCTCGCGCGCATGCTCAACGTGCCCTTCGCCATCGCGGACGCCACCGCCCTGACCGAGGCGGGCTACGTCGGCGAGGACGTCGAGAACATCTTGCTGAAGCTCCTCTCGGCCGCCGATTTCGACGTGAAGCGCGCCGAGCGCGGCATCATCTACATCGACGAGATCGACAAGATCGCGCGCAAGGCCGAGAACCCGTCGATCACGCGCGACGTGTCGGGCGAGGGTGTTCAACAGGCGCTGCTCAAGATCCTCGAGGGCACGGTGGCCAGCGTCCCGCCCCAGGGCGGACGCAAGCACCCGCACCAGGAGTTCATCACCATCGACACCTCGAACATCCTGTTCATCTGCGGCGGCGCGTTCTCGGGGCTCGAAGAGATCATCGAACGACGCCTCGGCAAGAAGTCGATGGGCTTCAACGCTCCGGTTGAGTCGCGTCGGGTGGGCGACATCGAGCTCTTCCGCAACGCGCTGCCCGAAGACCTGATCAAGTTCGGGCTGATCCCCGAGTTCATCGGCCGCCTGCCCATCGTCGGGGCGGTCCAGCAGCTCGACCGCGACATGCTGATTCGCGTGCTCACCGAGCCGAAGAACTCTCTGGTCAAGCAGTTCTGCCAGGTCCTCGCGATGGACGGTGTCGAGTTGATCATCGAGCCGGACGCGTTGGTGGCGATCGCCGACCTCGCGCTCGAGCGCGGCACGGGCGCGCGCGGCCTGCGATCCATCCTGGAGAACGTCCTGCTCGAACCGATGTTCGACGTTCCCGGGCGCAGCGACGTCGTGCGCTGCGTGGTCACCGACGTGGTCGTTCGCGAGCAGACCGTGCCCGCGTACGAGCTGCGAAAGGCGACGAGGACCCGTCGCGCGAGCTAGCTCGTGCGCTTCACCGCTTACGTCGACGCCCTGACCTGGCTCGAGTCGCACGTCGACTACGAACGCGTCGCGCCCAACCGCCAGAGCGTCCCCACGCTCCAGCCCGTGCGCGACGCGCTGGCCCTGTTCGCCGATCCCGAGCGCGACTATCCCTCGATCCACGTGACCGGCACGAACGGCAAGGGGACCACGTGCACGCTGGCCAGCGCCTTGCTGGCGCGCACCGGGCTTCGGGTGGGTACCTTCACCAGTCCCGACCTGCACGCGGTGAACGAGCGCATCGCGGTGAACGGCGAGCCGGTCGACGACGAGGCGTTCGTCGGGCTCATGAGCCGCTTGGCCGACGCGGAGTCGGCGGGCGGCGCCGAGCTCACGCGATTCGAGCTGCTGACGGTCGCGGCCCTCCTGCACTTCTCCGACGAGGGAGTCGACGTCGCGGTGGTCGAGGTCGGCATGGGGGGAACCTGGGACTCGACGAACGTCATCGACGCCGAGGTGGCGGTGCTGACCAACGTTGATCTGGACCACACCGCGGTCCTGGGGACGTCGGTGGGCGAGATCGCCGCGGACAAGGTCGGGATCTTCCGGCCCGGCGCGATCGCGGTCCTGTCGACGACCAATTCGGTGGTGACCGAGATCGCCCGGGCGCGCGCCGCGGCGCTGGGCACCACCCTCTGGGCGCTCGACGTCGACTTCTTCCTGGAGCACAATGACCTGGCGGTCGGGGGCCGGGCGATCACCCTGCGCACGCCCTACGTCCGTTACGACGAAGTCCTCGTGACGTTGCACGGCATCCACCAGGGCGTCAACGCCGCCGCCGCGATCGTGGCCGCGGAGGCGTTCCTCGGCCGGGCCCTCGGCGACGAGGTCGTCGTCTCGACGCTGGCCGGCGCGAAGATGCCCGGTCGCAGCGAGCTCATCTCGCGTCGACCCATGATCGTGGTCGACGGCGCGCACAATCCCGCGGGGATGCGTGCCCTGGCCGCCACGCTGGACGGCGCGTTCCACGTCGACGGCGAACGTCGTTGCGTGATTGGGATGCTCACCGGTCGCGACGTCGACGACATGGTGGCGCCGCTCGTAGCGATGGGCTTCACCGAGTTCCACTGCTGCGCCCCGCACTCACCGCGCGCACTGAGTGCAGCCGCGGTGGCCGAGGCGGTGCGGCGCGCGGGGGCGATCGCCTTCGAGCATCCGAGCTCTGCCTCGGCCCTCGCGCACGCGCGCGAGCGATCCACCGACGACGACCTCATCGTGGTCGCGGGAAGTCTCTACCTCGTCGCCGAGGTGCGAGGAGAGGTGCTGCACGTGGCGTCGCGCCACCTCGCGTAGGACTGTTAGATTTCAGCGTCGTGAACCGAACACTCGTCATCGTCAAGCCCGACGCCGTCGCGCGAGGGCTCGTGGGCGAGATCGTGGGCCGCCTCGAGGCGAAGCAGCTGCGCGTCACGCACGCCCAGATGCGCGTGATCGATCGCGACACCGCCGCGCGCCATTACGCGGAGCACGAGGGGCGTGCCTACTACGAGGGCTTGGTCGAGTTCATCACGAGCGGACCGGTGCTCGTGATGATCGTCGAAGGCCCCGACGAGACCTGGCGGGTCGTGCGATCGATGATGGGCGCGACCGATCCGCTCGAGGCGGCGCCCGGAACGATACGCGGCGACCTGGCGCGCGAGACCCAACGAAACCTCATCCACGGCTCGGATTCAGCCGAGTCTGCGGCCCGCGAGATAGATATCTTCTTTCCAAATCAGGATTGAGGACCCGCCACTGGTCACGGTGGCCGGTTGTGTCGTAGCCTTGGTGCACTACGTGAGTGCGCGCGGCGCTTCGTCAAAGGGTTCGTATGGTTGACAATCGCTTTTCACTGCTCGGTCGGGACATGGCGGTCGACCTCGGGACGGCCAACACGCTGGTCTACGTGCGGGGGCGCGGCATCATCCTCAATGAGCCCTCGGTGGTGGCCATCGACATCAAGGATGGCAAGCCCCTCGCGGTGGGGGCCGAGGCCAAGCGGATGATCGGACGCACCCCCAGCAACATCCAGGCGATCCGGCCGCTGAAGGACGGCGTCATCGCCGACTTCGAGATCTGCGAGAAGATGC
>DAIOGY010000068.1:0-7585 GCA_036745005.1 Acidimicrobiales bacterium
CGACCGGGTCGAGGAACACCGAGAGCTGGTGATCGCGGGTGCCGAAGACCTCGACGCTGGCCATGTCGCCGCCGGCGTAGTGGCGTCCGAGCGAGATGACGACCGTGGCTCCCGAGTCGGTCTCGGCGAGCACCTGCGCGCTGTCGGGGTCGCCGGCGCTGTCGGGGTCGGTCACGATCGGCGAGGCGGCGGCGCTGAGACGCGTGAACTCGCTCCCGGTGAGCCAGCGGGCCTGGTCGAACTCGTGGACGCCCATGTCGACGAAGATGCCCCCGCTGCGGGCCCGGAACGCCGCGCTCGGCGGCTCGCCGTCCCACTGCAGGCACGACACGGTCAGGACGTCGCCGAAGTCGCCCCCGGCGATCCGCTCGCGCAGCGACACGAGCTCGGGGACGAAGCGGCGCCAGTAGGCGACCTGGAGGGGCACGCCGGCGTCGAGGACCGCCGAGCGCGCCCGCGCGGTGTCCGCGGCGGAGACGCCGCAGGGCTTCTCGCACAGGATCGCCAGTCCCGCGCGGGCCACCGCTGCAATGACCTCGACGTGCGAGTCGCTGGGTGTGACGATGAGGACCCCGTCGAGTCCGCCCGACGCCAGCAGCTCGTCCAGGCTGGCGTGCCCGGCCACCCCGTACGTGGCGACCGCCTCGTCGCGCAGCGCGTCGACGGGCTCGGCGACCCCCACGACGCGCACGTCGGTGGCGTCGCGCAGCGCGCGCAGGTGCGTGCGGCCCATGCGCCCCGCGCCGACGAGACCGAGACGGAACACCGCGGCGCCCTAGAGACCGTGGGCGGCCAGGAACTGGCGGTTGAGTCTCTGGTCCTCGATGGCCCGCGCGAAGCGCTGCGCCGTGCGCGGGAAGATGTCCTGCTCGACGACCAGCCAGCCGGCGTAGTCGTTGTCGGCGAGCGCGGCGATCACGCCGGCGACGTCGACGTCGCCCTCACCCAGCGCCGGGAACGCCTCGCGCGACCAGATCGCCGTGGTCGGCTCGCCGTCGGCGATGATCGAGTCCATCACCGCGCGTAGCGCGTCCTTCAGGTGCACGTGAGTGATGCGCCCGGACCAGTCGCGCAGGGCGGTGACCGGGTCGCCGCCCCCGATGAAGAAGTGGCCCGTGTCGAGGCACAGTCCCACGTCCGAGACCTCCAGCACGCGCGCGATCTCCCACGGGGCCTCGACGTAGGTGCCGGTCTCGTGGTGGAAGGCCGGCTCGTACCCGCGGTCCCGGCATCGTGCCAGCACGGACGCGAGGCCCGCCGCGAACCTCGCCCATCCGTCGGCGTCGAGCCCGCGCGAGGGGTCCGCGTGACTGCGCCCGGGCGCCGCGCGCCGCGCCGCGCTGCCGGCGTCGGCGATCGTCGGGCGCGGCGCCGGCCCGGGCACCACCGCGGCGATCGCGTCGAAGGTGTCGAGCATGGCGTCCAGGTCCGGGTAGAGACCCTCGAGGGCCGCCGGATCGCTGAAGGGGAACTCCAGGTACGCGCCGGCGAGGCCCAGGCGGCGCTCGGCGAGCCGCTCGGCCAGCACCGGGCCGTCGCCGAGGTAGCCCACCGGTCCGAGGTCGATGCCGGCGTAGCCCGCGGATCCCACCTCGTCGAGGACGCGCTCGCCGTCGGGCACGTTGGGATCGATGCCGACGCTGAGCTCGAACGCCCCGTAACTGATGGGCGCATTGGCCACTGTGATGTTCATCGCTGATCTTCCTCTCCCTTGGTTGGATCGGCGAGCGGACCGGCTCGCCCGTCGGGCGCCACCGCGGCGCCCTAGAACTGCGTCGGTCGTTCGACCGGCGAGTGCGAGCGCGCGCTGGCGATGATGGCCTGGCACATCGCGATGTCGCGGGCCGCGTCGTGCCCGTCGGTGCGCACGGGCGTCCCGTCCACGACCGCGTCGTGGAAGGCGATCAACTCCTCCTTAAAGCCGCTCTCGTAGGACGTGACCTCCTCGCGGTGCCACGACGACACGTCGTCGCCCGACCCGCCCTCGATCGACAGCGTGGCCGCGGCGTTGCGCAGGTACGGCGACGGGAAGGTGAGGGTGACGCGCCCGTCCGCACCCATCATCGCGAACTCCATCGAGTAGCGGGTCATCGCGGGCACGTCCACCCAGTGGATCGCGGCCGACGCCGCCGCGAAGCTGGCGATCACCGTCGCGGACCCGACGCGCAGATCGACGTAGTCGAGGCGCGTGGGCTCGCCGAGGACGGCGCGCGAAGTGTTGATCTCGTGGACCAGCGTGTCGAGCAGCACCGCCTGGTACTGGCTCGCGTAGAACTCGTCGTCGGTCCCGATCGCCGCCGCGAGCCGAGTCCGGGCGTCCTCGCGCAGCGGGGCGAGCACCTCGTCTGCGACCTCGCCGGGCGGCGTCAGGGGGTAGTGGCGAATGTACGGCTGGAAGGGCGACTCGGTGGTGGTCACGCGCAGCAGCCTCGGCTCGGCGAGGCGCGACACCTCTTCACAGAACCGGGTGAAGGCCGGGTCGTAGCGCTTCGGGTAGCCCACCATGAGCGTGACCCCGGCGCCCGTCGCCGCCTCGATCATCTGGGTCGCCTCGGCGGTGGAGAAGCACATCGGCTTCTCGACGAAGACGTGGAGCCCGGCGCGCGCGGCCTCGACGGCGATCGGCGCGTGGCTCCCCGAGGTCAGGACCAGCACCGCGTCGAGCGGGTCGCGGAGCATCTCGCGCCAGTCCGTGTGCGCGCTCGCCACGCCGTACTGCTGCGCGCAGCCCATGGCGACCTCCCGGGAGAGATCGCAGATCGCCGCGATCTCGAAGCGGTCCGCGAGCTCGCGCAGGAAGTGCAGATGCATCACCTGGGCGATGACGCCCGCCCCGACGACCCCGACCCGTAGCCGCGTGGGCGCCGGCGTCATCCCTTGACGCCCCCACCCAGGACGAACCCCTCGCGGAACAGGCGCGAGGAGACGGCGTAGAGGATGAAGACGGGGACGCAGAAGATGAGGGAGTACGCGGCCATGTTGCCGAACTCGGCCTTGGGCAGCGTCAGGAAGGTGTACAGCGCGATCGGTGCGGGTTGCTGGTCGTTGGGGCTGATGAGGATCAGCGGGACGATGAAGGACCCCCAGGCGTTGACGAAGCCGAAGATGGACGCGGCGGCGATCCCCGGTAGCGCCAGTGGCACGATGACCAGGCGCAGGACCTGGAAGGTGCTCGCGTGCTCCATGCGCGCGGCCTCCTCCAGGTCGACCGGCACCGCGTCGATGAAGTTTTTCATGAGGTAGATCTCGAACGGCAGCGAGGTCACCGAGAGGAAGACCGCCGTGGGCAGGATGGTCAGCATCCCAAAGTGCGAGAAGATCTCGTAGACCGGGATCACCATGATGGCGAGGGGCACCCCGGAGGTGAAGATGATGAACAGCAGCAGCGGGCCTTTGAAAGGGATGCGCCGTCGCGAGAGCGCGTAGGCGGCGAAGACCCCGGTGATCGACGCGATGGCCGTGGAGATGACGGCCAGCACCACGCTGTTCCAGAGGGCGTGAAAGAGACTCCCGGTGAGCACGTGTCGAAAGTTGATCAGCGAGAAGTGCGGCCACTCGACGCCGTAGGTGGCGTGTGAGTCGATGGAGGCGAGGAGGAGCCACAGCATCGGCGCCAGAAAGAGGATCCCGAGGGCCGACAAGATCAAGTGGGTCGTCGTGCTGCGCACGACCGACTGGCGGGTCTCGCGATTCGCCGGCGGCAGGATCGGGGGGTCGACGGCGGCGGGCACGACCCGCGCCGCGGCAGCCATCTTCGCGTCGTCGCCGCTCATGATCGCCGGGCCGCGATGCGCACGTAGAGCACGCCGAAGACCGTCGCGATGAGGACCATGACGTTGCCGATCAGCGCGCCGTACGCGAGGTTGTTGTAGCTGAACGCCTGCTGGTAGGAGTACAGCGGCAGGATGTTGGTGGCGTTGTTAGGCCCGCCCTGGGTCATGATGTAGATCAGCGAGAAGTTGGCCAGGGTCAGCAGCGCCGTGAGCAGCACCACCGCGGTGATGGTCGGGCGCAGCAGGGGCAGGACGATCAGGCGGAACCGCTGCCACGTCGACGCGTTCTCGACGATCGCCGCCTCGATCGCCTCACTGGGGATGTTGCGCAACGCCGCGCCCATGACCAGCATCGAGAATCCGGTCATCGACCACACGCTGGCCACGGTCACGACCAGGAGCGGCCAGTTGTCGAGGAAGTTGGTGTTGGACAGGCCGGTCAGGGCGGAGAACGCCCCGCCCTGGGTGGTCGACGCGTACCACGTCATGCCCGCGGTGACCGCCGGCATCATCCAGGCGATGACGACGATGCCCCCCACCACGACGCGCAACCACGCGTTGGCGCGCATCAGGAGCGAGGCCAGTCCGTAGCCCACGACCACCACGCCCACGATGGAGCCGGCGATGAAGAAAGCGGTGACCCAGAGCGACTGCCAGAAGGACGTGTCGGTGCGCAGACGGGTGAGGTTCTGCAACCCGGTGAAACCCCACTTCACGGCGGTGGGTCCCACCAGGGTCAGGTTGGTGAGGCCCAGATAGACCGCGAAGCCCATCGGGATGAGGAACAGGATCGCGATGAGCCCGAACGCCGGCGTCAGCAGGGCCAGGCTGCTCCACTGGAATCGCACCTTGTCGTGGCGCGTCTTCCAGAGCTCGGGCACGGAGGGGCCGGCGATGGTGTCACTCGCGACTGCTGACACCATCACCGGCCCTGCCTCACGTGCTTACCGCTGCGTCCCGGTCACCGGCTACGGCAGCGACGTCACGGCGCTGGAGCCCAACTGGTTCGTGACGAAGCTCTTCATGGAGGCCATCGCCTGCGCCCCGGTGGTCTTCGGAGTCTGCGCGAGCGTGCCCGTCGCCTGCTCGAAGCCCTGGACCCAGACGTTGTACGCCGAGCTGGACGGCAACTCCGTTGACGACGCCAACAGCTTGCCGAACTCCTCGTTGAATGGCGGCGCAAAGGACGTGTAACTCGGGATCGTCCAGTCCGCCTTCACCGGCGGAACCCACCCCGCCCAGTTGTCGGCGTTGATGAGGTTCGTTGACTCCTGCATCACGTTGATGAGGTCCATATCGGCGGTCGCGCTCTTCGTGACCGCCGAGATCCCGTAGTCCCAGCCGCTCAGCGTGGACGCGAAGCCCATGCCGTCGGCCTTCGGGAGACCCGTGATGCCCATGGCCGTGGAGGCCTTGGCCCAGTACGGGAAGTTCACCAGCTTCGCCCAGTTGCCGCCGAGGAAGTTCGCCCCGATGGTGATGCCCAACGTTCCCTTGGGGTACAGCGCCGAGGGGATGTTCGGAGCGTTGTTGGGACTGAAGAGCTCCGAGGTCGGCGCTCCCAGCCCGTCCGAGTACACCTGGTGCAGGAAGTTGAACGTCTGGAGAAGCCCCGAGCTGCTCACGACCATCTTGCCGGAGGCGGTCTGGATCGTGGGATTGCTCGAGCCCGCCAACAGGTTCAGGGCACCGTAGCCGGCGCCGTTGGGACCCGCGCTGGTTCCCGCGTCGATCCACAACGGCGTGATCTTCGGCTCAGCCTTCTTGATCGCCTTAGCCGCCGTGAGGATGTCCTGCCAGTTCTTGGGATTCCACGGCAGAGTTATGCCCGCCTTCTGGAGGACCGCCTTGTCGTAGTAGATCCCGTTGTTGTTCTCGCCGGAGCTGACCGCGTAGATCTTGCCGCCGATCTTGCCCTCGTTCTGGATCACTGTCGGGTACTGAGAGAACCACATCGAACCCTTGAGCATCGGGGCCATGTTGAGCAGGTAGCCCGTTGACTGGTACAGCGCAATCTCGGTCGACGGGAACTGCGCCACGTCGGGCGCCGTCGACGAGTTGTGGTACAGCAGGGCCAGCTTCGTCAGGAAGTCCGGCTCGCCACCAGTGATCGGGACCAGCTTCAGGTGGAACTGCGGGTACTTGGTGTCAAATTCCTTCTGGACGCCGCCCCACCACTTGACCGCCAAGGGCGTGGTGTCGAACGTGGTGTTGACCGCGTACGCCACCGAAATGGTGGTCTTTGACGATGCGCCGGCCGGCGACCCAATACCCATCGCGAATGTCGCGAGTGTCATTGCGCCGATCGCCGTTCCCGTCATCAACGTCCGTGAAACTGCTCTCCTTGTTACTTTCATTAATCCCCCTAGTTTGCCTTTGCTTGATTTTGAAACACCCTTACGTCGCCCCAGCCTCCGAGGGCCCGACGCTGATCTTCTCCCGCTCCGCCGTGCGGCGAAGGAGACTCGTGCGCGCGTCCACATCGAAGAGGTGCACGCGGTCACGATTGAACGCCAACTGAAGGCGTTGCCCGGACTGTGGAATCGGCGAGCGCGGAAGCCGCGCGATCACTTTCGCGGAGTCGAGATCGACAGTGGCGAACACTTCGGTGCCCGTGTGCTCACAGATGTCCACGACGCCCCCGATTGCCGGACTCTCGGACCGTGACTCTCCTGAGAGATGAAGGTCGTGAGGTCGGACGCCGACCAGGACGGGGCCGTTCTTCACCGAGTCGTCGAGGCGGCCCGCCAGTTCGCTGCTCAGGTCCGTGCGCACCCCGAGGCACTCGACCACGATCGACCCGGCGGAGACCTCGAGGGTCCCGGGCACCACGTTCATCTTGGGTGAGCCAATGAACTCGCCGACAAAGACCGTTTCCGGACACTCGTAGAGGTCGTTGGCACTGTCGACTTGGAGCAGGACCCCGTCCTTCAAGACGGCGACTCGATCGCCCATCGTGAGTGCCTCGACTTGGTCGTGGGTGACGTACACCGTCGTGGTGCTCTCCAGGCGCTTGTGCAGCCGGATCAGCTCGGCGCGCATTTGGACTCGCAGTGCCGCGTCCAGGTTCGACAGGGGTTCATCCATCAAGAAGACGTGGGGCTCACGGATCAGCGCACGGCCTAGGGCCACGCGTTGGCGCTGGCCACCGGACAGCGCTGACGGCGCACGCTTCAGAAGGTGTCCGATGCCGAGCATCTCCGCGACCTCGTTGATGCGCTGCTCGAGGTTGTGGCGCGGCTCCTTGCGGACCTTCGGCCCGAAGGCGAGGTTCTTGTACACGGTCATGTTCGGGTACAGCGCGTAACTCTGGAATACCATCGAGATGTCTCGCTGCCCGGTCGCGACGTCGGTCACGTCGGTGTCGCCCATCCAGATCCGTCCGTGGCTCGGGCGCTCGAGTCCCGCGAGCATGCGCAGCGAGGTGGTCTTGCCGCAGCCCGACGGCCCGACAAGCACGATGAACTCGCCTTCGCGAATCTCGAGACTGAGGTCGGACACCACCGCGTTGCCCTCGAACAACTTCCACACGTGGTCGAAGCGGATGCCGCTCACGCGACCGGCTCCCCGCGGCACGGCGTTCGCGCTCCCGTCGGCTCCGCCGACAGCTCGAGCACCCTGTTACCGCCCCGTGCCTCCACGGACCCCCCACGTAGTGCCGATCCCGCTCCAACGACCGCTGTTGCTTCGCGAGCCCGCATTGCCATCGCAGCCACCCCCATGGCCGCACTTCGAGCGACCGTAGTGCAATTCCCACTTCTTGTCAATAACTACTATCAATAGGCTTTACATAGACCGGACATCCGTGACGC
>DAIOGY010000069.1:0-7485 GCA_036745005.1 Acidimicrobiales bacterium
CCACCGTGATGCGGCTGAGCAGCTTGGCGAAGTACTTCTCGGTGGGCAGGCCCGGGCGGATCCCCGGGACGAAGCCGCCCTGCTGGCGCAGCATCTCGGCCTGCTGGTGGGGCTCGAAGGCGATGTAGACGTAGAAGAAGGTGAACGCGAGGATCAGCAGGAAGTCCGAGAGGATGTACACGAAGCTCGTCGGGTGCAGCGAGCTGTTGACGAAGTTCTGGAAGCCCGTCCACGGCACCACGTTGGACATGAGGACCGGGATGTAGAGCACCGAGGAGGCGAAGATGATCGGGATCACGCCGGACTGGTTGACCTTGAGCGGGATGTAGGTCGAGTTGCCGCCCATCTCGCGGCGCCCGACGACGCGCCGGGCGAACGTGATGGGGATGCGCCGCTGACCGTTGTCCATGAAGACGATGAGCACCAGCAGGGCGAGCGAGATGACCACGATGGTCCAGAACTTGCCCTCGCCGCCCTCGGCCAGGACCGCCCGGCCGCCCGAGGGCAGGCCGGCCACGACGTTGGCGAAGATGAGCAGGCTCATGCCCTGGCCGACCCCGCGCTGGGTGATCAGCTCGGCGAGCCACATGACGAAGGCCGTGCCGGCGGTCATGATCACCACCATGAACAGGCCCAGCCACAGCGTGAACCTCGGGATCAGGTCGATGTTGAAGCCCAGCAGCGCCGAGTCGTGCCCGTGGAAGGCGTAGATCAGGCCGGTCGACTGGAGCAGGGCCAGGCCGATGGTGAGGTACCGGGTGGTCTGGGTGATCTTCTTCTGGCCGACGGCCCCCTGGTCGCGCCACTCGGTGAGCTTGGGGATCACCGTCGTGAGCAGCTGGATCACGATGGAGCTCGTGATGTAGGGCATGACGCCCAGGCCAAAGACGGCCAGGCGCGTCAGCGCGCCGCCCGAGAAGAGGTTGAGGAAGCCGAGCACGCCGCTGGCGCCCGCCTTGGTCTGGAGGAGCTGGACCTGGGACCAGCTCACGCCGGGGATCGGCAGGTTGGCGCCGAGCTGGTAGAGGCAGATGATCGAGATGGTGAAGAAGATCTTGTTGCGAAGGTCGACGACCCGAAAGATGTTCGCGAGTCTCCTCAGCACGGCCGGCCTATCGGTTCTGGTGCTGGTTGCCCGCGGCGGGCGGTCGCACCGAGAACGGGAGCTCGATCAGGGTCACCGAGCCGCCGGCGGCCTCGACGGCGGCGCGCGCCGGCGCCGAGATCGCGTGCACGCTCAGGTGCACCGGCGCGGTCACGGTGCCGCGACCGAGGACCTTGACCAGCTCGCCCTTGTGGGCCAGGCCGTGCGCGATCAGGACGTCCGGGTTGACCTCGGCCAGGCCGAGAACCGCCAGGGCGTCGAGGTTGACCGCGGTGTAGGCGACGCGGAACGGGTTGGTGAAGCCCTTGAGCTTGGGGATGCGCTGGATCAGCGGGTTCTGGCCGCCCTCGAACTGAGCGGGGATCTGGCGGCGGGCCTTCTGGCCCTTGGTGCCGCGCCCGGCGGTCTTGCCGCCCTTGCCGGCCACGCCGCGTCCGACGACGCGCTTGCGCTTGGTCGAGCCCTGGGGAGGGCGCAGTTCGTGGAGCTTCATCTAGACCTCTTCCACCTTGATCAAGTGCGGCACGCGAGCGATCATCCCACGGATCTCGGGGCGGTCGGGCAGCACGTTGGTCTGGCCGATGCCGCGCAGTCCGAGGGCCCGCAGCGTGCCGCGGTGCTTGGGCTTGGTGCCGATCGACGAGCGGGTCTGGGTGACCTTGAGCTCACTCATGACGACGCCTCCGGGACCTTGAAGAGGTCGCCCTCGCGCTGACGCTCGCGGTAGGCGCGCAGCGTGCCGGCGGGGATCACGTGGTCGGCCGGCTTGTCGCGGCCCGACGCCACCAGCTCGGGACGGCGCAGCTGCTTGAGGCCCTGGATCGTGGCGTGGGCCACGTTGATGCCGTTGGAGGACCCCAGCGACTTGGCGATGATGTCCCTGACGCCGGCCATCTCCAGAATCGCGCGCGCGGCGCCGCCGGCGATGACGCCCGTGCCCGGGGCCGCGGGCTTCATCAGCACCCGGCCGGCGCCCGACGCGCCCAGCACGGGGTAGATGATGGTGGTCCCCGCGAGGGGCACCTCGAAGATGTTCTTGCGCGCCTCCTCGATGCCCTTCTGGACGGCCAGGCCGGCCTCCTTCGCCTTGCCGTAGCCCAGGCCGACGTGGCCCTTGCCGTCGCCGATCACCATGAGCGCGGTGAACGAGAAGCGCCGGCCGCCCTTGACGACCTTGCTCACGCGGTTGACCTTGATGGTCCGCTCTTCGTACTGCTCTACGTCACTCATCAGAACTCCAGACCGCCGGCGCGCAGCGCGTCGGCGAAGGCGGCCACACGGCCGTGGTAGTCGAATCCCCCGCGGTCGAAGACCACGGCGGTGATGTTCGCGGCCCGGGCCCGTTCGGCGAGCAGGGCGGCGACGGCCTTGGCCCCCTCGACGTTGCCGCCCGACACGCCCTTGAGGCCGCTCTCCACCGAGGAGGCGGCCGCCAGGGTGCGCCCGGCGACGTCGTCGACGATCTGGGCCGAGATGTGCTTGTTCGAACGGTTGATCGCGACGCGCGGGCGCTCGGGCGTGCCCGACAGGCGTCGCCGGATGCGATCGTGGCGCCGCAGGCGCAGTTCGCGGGTGGTGCGGGCCATTACTTCGCCGCCTTTCCGGCCTTGCGCGCGACGCGCTCGCCGAGGTAGCGCACGCCCTTGCCCTTGTAGGGCTCGGGCTTGCGGAGCTTACGGATCGACGCCGCGACCTGGCCCACGGCCTCCTTGTCGGCGCCCCTGACGATCACGCGCGTGGGGGTCGGCACCTCGAACGAGATGCCCTCGGGCGCGTCGTACTTCACCGGGTGCGAGAAGCCCAGCGCCAGGTCGAGCGCGTGCGGGCCGGCCGCGACGGCGCGGTACCCCACGCCGATGATCTCGAGCTCCTTGCTCCAGCCCTGGGTGACGCCGGTGACCATGTTGTCGACCAGCGTGCGCGTCAGTCCGTGCAGGCTCTTCTGGGAGGTCTCCTCGCTGGCGCGCTCGACGTTGACCACGTCGCCGTCGCGGGCCAACGTGATGCCCTCGGGCAGCGTTCGGCTCATCGACCCGTTGGGGCCGGTCACCGTGACGACGTCGCCGTCCACGCTCAGCGTCACCGAGGCGGGCACGGAGATGGGGTTGCGGCCGATGCGGCTCATCAGCGCTCCTCTCGGATGGGCACGGGCCGGCTACCAGACATAACACAGCACCTCGCCGCCCAGCTTCGCCTTGCGGGCCTCGCGGTCGGTCATGAGCCCGTGGCTCGTCGAGACGACGGCCACGCCGACGCCGCCGAGCACCTTGGGCATCTGGTCGGACTTCTTGTAGATGCGCAGCCCCGGCTTGGAGACGCGCTGGATGCCGATGATCGTCTTTTGGCGGTCCTCGGAGTACTTGAGGGTGATCTCGAGCGTGGCGCCGGGCTTGCCCTCGACCTGGGACACGCGGTATCCCGAGATGAAGCCCTCGCGCTCGAGGACCTTGGCGAGGTTCTCCTTGATCTTGGAGCTGGGCATCTTCACGCTGTCGAACATCGCGGAATTGGCGTTGCGGATCCGCGTCAGCATGTCGGCGATGGGGTCGGTCATGGTCATGGCGTCCCCCTTACCAACTGGCCTTCGTCACGCCGGGCACCTCGCCCGCGTGCACCAACTGGCGCAAGCAGATCCGACAGAGCCCGAACTTGCGGTAGACCGAGCGCGGCCGGCCGCAGCGCTCGCAGCGCGTGTAGGCGCGCGTCGAGAACTTGGGGGTCTTCTTCTGCTTGATCCGAAGGGACTTCTTGGCCATGTCTATCGAGTCTCCTGCTTGAAGGGGAATCCGAAGGCGCGCAGGAACGCGCGCCCCTGATCGTCGTTGACCGCGGTGGTCACGATCGTGATGTCGAACCCGCGCGGCGCGTCGATCTTGTCGTAGTCGATCTCGGGGAAGATCAGCTGGTCGTTGACGCCGAAGGTGTAGTTGCCCCGGCCGTCGAAGCTCCGCGGCGACAGCCCGCGGAAGTCGCGGATGCGCGGCACCGCGAGGCTGAGCAGCCGGTCGAAGAACTCCCAGGCGCGGTCGCCGCGCAGGGTGACCTTGACGCCGATGGACTGCTCCTCGCGCAGCTTGAAGTTGGCGATCGACTTCTTCGCCCGGGTGACCACTGGACGCTGGCCGGTGATCGTCTCGAGGTCGCGCTGGGCGCCCTCGAGCAGCGAGGCCTGCTGGGTGGCGCGGCCGACCCCGGAGTTGAGGACGATCTTGGTCAGGCGCGGGACCTGCATGATGTTCTCGAGCCCGAGCTCGTCCTTGAGGGCCTGACGGACCTCCTGGTCGTAGCGGACCTTCAGGCGCGGGCGCACGACGGTGCTCACAGCGCCTCCCCGCACTTGCGGCAGACGCGGATCTTCACGCCCTCGTGGTCCGCGTAGCCGACCTTGGCCGGGCCCTTGTGACCCGGGCACCACAGCGCCACGTTCGACGCGTGCATGGGCATGACCTTGTCGATGATGCCGGCCTGCATGGTCGAGCCGCGCTGCTTGGTGTGGCGCTTGGCCACGTTGAGGCCCTCGAGGATGACCTGCTGGCTGGTGGGCCGGGCCTCCTCGACCGTCGCGCGCTGTCCGATGAACTTGCCGGCGATGACCAGCACGTCGTCTCCCTTGCGGATCTTCATTACAGGACCTCCGGTGCCAGCGAGATGATGCGCATGAACTTCTTGTCGCGCAGCTCGCGGCCGACCGGCCCGAAGATGCGCGTGCCGCGCGGCTGGGACTGGTCGTTGATCAGCACCGCCGCGTTCTCGTCGAACTTGATGTAGGAGCCGTCCGGGCGGCGCTTCTCCTTGGCCGTGCGCACGACCACGCAGCGCACGACGTCGCCCTTCTTCACCGCGGCCCCGGGGATCGCGTCCTTCACGGTGGCGATGAAGACGTCGCCGATCGAGGCGTAGCGCCGACGCGATCCGCCGAGCACGCGGATGCACAGCACCTCTTTCGCGCCGGAGTTGTCGGCGACCTTGAGTCGCGACTCCTGCTGGATCATCGCGCACGCTCCACGACTTCGGTCAGGCGCCAGCGCTTGAGCTTCGAGAGCGGGCGGGTCTCTTGGACCCGGACCTTGTCGCCGACCTTGGCCTCGTTCTTCTCGTCGTGGACGTAGAGCTTCTTGGTGCGCTGGACGATCTTGCCGTAGCGCGCGTGGCGCACCCGCTCGTTGACAGCCACGACCAGCGTCGAGTCCATCCGGTCGGACACGACGACGCCCTCGCGGACCTTGCGCGGGTTCACCCGCGCGCCCTCGTCGACCGGCTCGGCGGGGGCGCTCGCGACGGCGGTCGGTGCGGTGTCGGCCACGACGGGCTCGACAGCCTCGACGGGCTCGACGGCGACGTCGTCGGCCTCGGGCGTCTCGTTCATTTCGATCTCACTCATGGCTGCTCACCTTCACTGAGGGCCTCGGCGGCCGCGATCTCGCGCTCGCGCACGAAGGTCGAGAGCCGGGCGATGTCCTTGCGCACCGTGGCGAGGCGCGACGAGCTGTCCAGCTGGCCGGTGGCGAACTGGAAGCGCAGGTTGAACAGCTCGCGACGGGCCTCGGCCAGGCGCTCCACGAGCTCGTGGTCGCCCAGCAGGCGCATCTCGGCGATGTGTTCCTTGGTCTTGGCCATCAGATCGTCACCTCCGGGGTTCCGTGGGTACCGGGCCGGATCACGAAGCGCGCCTTGATCGGCAGCTTCTGGATGGCGCGCTCCATGGCGGCGCGCGCCAGCGTCTCGTCCACGCCCCCGAGCTCGAAGAGCACGCGGCCGGGCTTGACCACGGCCACCCAGAACTCGGGGTTGCCCTTGCCCGATCCCATGCGGGTCTCGGCCGGCTTCTGGGTGACGGGCTTGTCGGGGAAGACGCGGATCCACACCTTGCCGCCGCGCTTGACGTGGCGGGTCATGGCGATGCGGGCGGCCTCGATCTGGCGCGCGCTCAGCCATCCGGCCTCCTGGGCCTGGATGCCGAAGTCGCCGAAGGTCAGCTCGGTGCCGCCCTTGGCCATGCCGGCGCGGCGTCCGCGCTGCTGCTTGCGGTGGCGGACCTTGCGGGGCATCAACATGGCTACTCCACGTCCTTTCGGAAGTGCGGCGTGTCCGTGTGCTCCTGGGTCGTGCGCCGCTCGATCTCCTCTTCGACGCTGAGCTGGCGCTCGACCTCGTCGGTGGTGGCCAGCAGGTCGGCCGGGTCCACGCCGACGACGACCTCCTCGACCTCGTCGGTGACGGCGTGCACGTCGGCCGGTTCGGCCTCGACGAGGATCTCCTCGGTGGCCGGCTCGGATTCGACGCGGCGACGGCCGCCGCCGGCGCGGATGACGCCCTTGGGCGAGGCCGATGACGACCCGACGGGCACGGCGTCGCCGGCGGCCATGGCGGCCTCGCGCACGATCTTCTCGTCGTTGGTGAGCTGGTAGGGCAGGATGTCGCCCTTGTAGATCCACACCTTGACGCCGATGCGCCCGGTGTTGGTGCGGGCCTCGCGGAAGCCGTAGTCGATGTCGGCGCGCAGGGTGTGCAGCGGCACGCGGCCCTCGCGGTACGACTCGCGCCGGCTCATCTCCGCGCCGCCGAGTCGGCCCGACGCCTGGATGCGCACGCCCAGCGCGCCGGCCTTCTGCACCGTCTGGATGCCGCGCTTCATCGCGCGCCGGAACGCCACGCGCCGGATCAGCTGGTCGCAGATTCCCTGGGCGATCAGCGCGGCGTCGAGCTCGGGCTGCTTGATCTCCTGGATGTTCAGCGAGATCTTGTTCTTCTGCCCGGTGATGCGCTCGAGGTCCTTCTTCAGGCGCTCAGCCTCGGCGCCGCGCCGGCCGATGACGATGCCGGGGCGCGCCGTGTGGATGTCCACGCGGATGCGGTCCGAGTTGCGTTCGATCTCGATGCGGCTGACCGCGGCGCTCTCGAGCTGGCGGGTCAGGTAGTCGCGGATCTTCCAGTCCTCGATGACGAGGTCCTTGTACCCGCGCTCCTTGAACCAGCGCGACTTCCAGTCCGTCGTGATGCCGAGCCGGAACCCGTAGGGATTGACCTTCTGACCCATTACTCGCCCGTCTCCTCTGCGGCGTCGCTCGACGCCCCTTCGTCCGTCTCCTCGACGGGCGTGTCGTCCTGCGCGACCTCGTCGGTCGCGGTCTCGTCGACCTCGACCTGGTCGTCGACCTCGGTGTCGACCACGTCGTTCATCTGGTCGTCGACCTCGGTGTCGACCTCGGCGTCCTCCACCGGGGCCTCCACGGCGTTGGCACCCCGGCGCGGTGACTCGGCGCGGCGCCGCGACGTGGCCACCCGGCGCGCGCGCGAGGCGCTGGCCTGGGCGCTGCGCGCGGCGCGCACGACCTCGAGGCGCTCGTCGTCGAGACGCGAGACGATCACGGTGATGTGGC
>DAIOGY010000070.1:0-7434 GCA_036745005.1 Acidimicrobiales bacterium
CCACGACATCGTGCGCCGCCTGCCCCACGGGGCGCTCACCGTGGGCGTGTTCCGCAACGAGCTGCCCCAGCGCATCGTCGAGATCGCCAACACGCTGGGGCTGAGCGCGGTGCAGATCGATGGGGCGATGACCGTCGAGCAGCTGCACTACGTCGCCGAACGGGTCAACACGGTGTTTCGAACGATACCGAGCACCGGGGTCATCGACCTGGAGTTGCGGACCTCTGGGGTGGACTACCTGGTCCTGCCCGAATCCGATGACCACGACTCGCTGGTCGACTGCCTGAGCGTCTTTCTCGACGAGTCCATCCGCACGCCGTTGGTGGCCTCGGGCGGCTTGACCGCCTCCAACGTGGTCGACGTCGTGCAGCACTACCCGGTGTGGGGGGTGGACGTGCGCTCGGGCGTCGAGTCCGCGTCGGGGGTGAAGGACCCGGTGCTGCTGGGCGAGTTCATCGCGAACGCCCGCTGGGCCTACGAGAACTCCCAGGTGGATCGCCACCGCGACGACTGGTTCAGCGTCTAGGGGGCGTAGCGCCGGAACACCACGGAGCCGTTGTGGCCCCCGAAGCCGAACGAGTTCGACAGGACCGTGTCCACCTCGGCGGCCCGTGGCTCACCGACCACGACGTCCAGGTCGATCTCCGGGTCGATCTTGTGGGTCCCGGCGGTCGGGGGTATCAACTGGCGCAGCAGGGTCTGCACGGAAGCCACGCCCTCGAGCGCGCCGGCCGCGGCGAGGGAGTGGCCGAGGTGGCCCTTGATCGAGGTCACTGGCGGGACGGTGTCGCCGAACACCGCGTGCACCGCGACCGACTCGGCCAGGTCGTTGAGCGGCGTCGACGTGCCGTGCGCGTTGATGTGCGAGACGTCGCCGGGCGCGAGACCGGCGTCGGCGAGCGCGAGCTCCATGCACCGGATCGCTCCGCTGCCGGTGGGGTCGGGCGCGGTGATGTGGTGGGCGTCGGCGGTCGAGGCCGCGCCGATCACTTCGGCCAGGATGGTCGCGCCGCGCGACAAGGCGTGCTCGTACTCCTCGAGGATCAGCACGCCGGCGCCCTCGCCGATGACGAAGCCGTCGCGGTCCATGTCGAAGGGCCGCGACAGGTCCAGGTTGCTCAGCGCGGTCATGTTGCGAAAGCCGGCCTCGGCGAGCTCGACCAGGACCGCTTCGGCACCGCCGGCCACCGCCACCGGGCAGCGTCCCTGGGCGACCAGGCGCGCGGCGTTGCCGATGGCGTGGGTGCCCGCGGCGCACGCGGTGGTGACCGTCTCGCACGGCCCGCCCAGGCCGTAGCGCATCGAGACCGCGGCGGTGGCCGCGTTCGGCATCATCATGGGCACCATGAATGGTGAGACCCGGGCGGGGCCTTTCGCGTCGAGGACCTTGACCTGCTCGAGGATGGTCTGGAGTCCTCCGATGCCCGTGGTGACGATGCTGCCGGCGTCGAGCAGGGGGCCCTCGAGGCCGCTCTGGCGCCACGCCTCGTCGGCGGCCATCAACGCGTAGAGCGAGAAGGGGTCCAGACGACGCAGCTCCTTGGGACCGCCGAGATGCGAGGCGTCAAAGGGTGCGACGCGCTTGCTCGGCGGTGCGACGTCCTTGAGCAGCGCGGCCCACAGCGCGTCCACGCCGACCCCGGCGCAGGTCAGGGCTCCGACGCCGGTGACCGCGACCCGACGCCCGGGGACCGGTCCGTCCGCGGTGAGGGCGGCTCGCACTAGAGCTTGGCGTAGATGAGCTCGAAGGCCTCTCCGACGGTGCGAATGTCCTTCAGCTCATCTTCGGCGACCTCGATGTCGAAGGTCTCCTCGAGCGCCATCACCAGTTCCACCAGGTCGAGGCTGTCGGCGCCGAGGTCGTCGGCGAAGGAGGCGTCGGGCGTCACCTGGGCCGGATCCACGGCGAGCACCTCCACGGCGTTGTCAGTGAATTTGGCGAGTGCTTCGTTACGGTCCATCGAGGTACCCCTTGGCTTTTGTCTCGTTCCATCGTACTCATCGGGCCCTCGGGCCCGCACCTACATCCCGAGCGCGAGACCGCCGTCCGCCGCGATGACCGCCCCGGTGACGTATCGCGCGTCATCGCTGGCCAGGAACGCCACGACGCCGGCGACGTCCGCCGGCTGGCCGACGCGGCCCATCGGGATGAGCGCGGCCATCGCGTCGCGCGCCGAACCGAGCTCGCTCGTCATGTCCGTGTCGATCAGCCCCGGAGCCACGACGTTGACCGTGATGCCCCGCGTCGCCACCTCCTTGGCCAGCGCGCGCGCGAGTCCCACGAGGCCGGCCTTGGACGCCGCGTAGTTAGCCTGGCCGGGCACGCCCACGAAGGGGCTGATCGATCCCATGAAGATGATCGAGCCGGCGCGCGCGCGCACCATCGAGGCGAGCACGGCGCGGACCGTGTAGAACGCGCCGTCGAGGTTGGTGGCCAGGACCTCGCGCCACTGCTCGTCGCCCATGCGCAGGGCCAGCGTGTCGCGGGTCACGCCGGCGTTGACGACGGCCACGACGACCGGACCGAACTCCTCGACGGCTGACTTGACCGCCGCGGCCACCTCGCCGGAGTTGGTCACGTCGACGCGCACCGAGCGCGCGCAGGCGCTCGGCGCGTCGCCGGAGCGCGAGAGCGCCACCACCGCGTCGCCCTGGGCGGCGAAGCGCTCGGCGACCGCCGCGCCGATTCCGCGGCTCGCGCCGGTCACCACGACGAGGCGGCTCACGGTTCGATCCCTCGCAGCGCCATCGGCGACTCCGGCGTGTACTGGGCGCGAAACTCGCGGATGCGGCGGGTGAGACCGGTGAGAACGCCGCCCGGTGGGAGCTCGATTGACGTCGTCACCACCTCGGGCAGCGCCAGCGTCGCGTCGAGGAACTCTACCGGGGACGTCAGTTGGCGCGAGAGCAGCAGGCGCCAGTCGTCGGCGCTCGTGTGCACGGTCCCGTCGACGTTGGCCACGAGGACCGCGTCGGTCGATCCCCACGTCGTCACGTCCAGGGCGCGGTCGAGCTCCTCCTGGGCGGGGGCCATGAGCGGCGAGTGGAACGCGCCGCCGACCGGCAGCGGGCTCGCTCGGCGCCATCCCAGTTCGCGGTGGCGCACCAGCAGGTCGTCGAGGGCCGCCCGGGTGCCGCTGACGACCAGCTGGCCCGTGCCGTTGACGTTGGCCAGCCAGATGCCGTCGAGGTCATCGAGCGCGTCGCGCGCCCCCGCGTCTCCGCCCATCAGGGCGATCATCGAGCCGTCCTCGGCCGCGGCGGCGCGGGCCATCGCCGCGCCGCGCACGGCGATGAGACGCGCGCCCTCGTCGACGCTGAGCAGGCCCGACGCAACGAGGGCGGAGAACTCGCCGAGGCTGTGGCCCAGCAGGTACCGGGGCCGGATGTCGCAGTCGAGCAGCTCGCCGTAGCCGACCATGGACAGGGCGAAGGTGGCGAGCTGGGCGTTGTCGGTGCGCACGACCTCCTCGTCGTCGGCCAGCGTCAGCAGCCGGTCGACGTCGACGTCGGTGACCTTGGCGATGCGCTCGACGATCTCCCAATGGCGCGAGGTGTGCCACGCGACGCCGGCGCCGGGGCTCAGCGAGCCCTGACCAGGGAAGAGGGCGACGACGTGGTCGTTGAACGGGAGCACCGGCCAGTCGGACACGGCTCCACGGTAACAGCGTGCCCGGAGTGCCCGGAGTGGTCTGAGGTTCCACAGTTGTTGGGACACCATGTCTCATAGTTTCTGGGACACCTGTGTGGGAGGTGTCCGTGGATCTGGCCAACTACTGCGTGAACGCGGTGCTGGTGGAGGGCCGCTCGGTGCGTGTCGTGGCCGCCGCGACGGGGCGCTCTAAGTCCTGGGTGCACCGTCACGTGGCGCTCTTTCGCGAGGGCGGCGACGCTGCCCTGGTGCCTTTAAAGCCCGGTCCCAGGGTGGCCCCGTCACGCACGCCGGCGCTCACCGAGGACCACATCGTGGTGCTGCGCAAGCGCCTCGACGAGGAGGGCCTCGACGCCGGGGCGCGCACCATTGCCTTTCACCTCGGGCCCGACGCCCCGTCGCTCTCGACCATCCACCGGGTGCTGGTGCGCCGCGGCTTCGTGACCCCCCAGCCCCAGAAGCGACCGCGAACGAGCTGGACGCGCTTCGAGTCAGCGCTGCCCAACGACTGTTGGCAGTCCGACATGACCCACTGGCATTTAGCCAACGACCAGCCGGTCGAGATCGTCAACTTCATCGACGACTACTCGCGCGCGGTGCTGGCCAGCGTCGCGTTGCCCGTCGCCACGGCCAAGGACGTGGTGCGCATCTTCTTTGACTGCGCCGCCACCTACGGCCTGCCGCGCTCGGTGCTCAGCGACAACGGCGCGATCTACACCGCCTCCTACCGCGGGGCCACGACCGGCCTGGAGATCGACCTGGTGGCCCTCGGGATCACCTTCAAGCACGGCAAGCCCTACCACCCCCAGACCCAGGGCAAAGTCGAGCGCTATCACAAGACCTTGAAGAAGTGGCTGGCCAAGCGCCCGGCGGCGATCACGTTAAATGAGCTCCAAGCCCAGATCGACCGCTTCGTCCACCTCTACAACGAGGAGCGACCCCACCAGGCGAGGGGCTGCCCGCCGATGCACGCCTGGCGCGCGATGGACAAGGCCACCCCGGTGATTGACGGCCAGCCGGTGCTCGCCACCACCAAGGTGCGCCACGACAAGGTCGACAAGACCGGGTGCGTCACCCTTCGTTATCGCGCCAAGCTCCACCACATCGGACTGGGCCGCGCCCACGCTGGACAGCGCGTGCTCATCTTGATGGCGGACCGCGACGTGAGGGTGATCAATGACCGCGGAGAGGTGATTCGACATCTCACCTTGGACCCCTCGCGCGACTATCAAGCCCGCGGAATTAAGGTCTGAGGGTTCGTTTGTCCCAGAAAAAATGAGACATCACAATCGTGCCCGGAGTGGGACTTGAACCCACACACCCTTTCGAGTAAAGGCTTTTGAGGCCTCCGCGTCTGCCGATTCCGCCATCCGGGCTGAGCCGACCACGCTACCAGCAAGCCTAGGGTGACCAGGGTGAAGCTCACCGTCTGGCGTGACGACGCCACGCTCGCGCACGTGATCGAGGCCGCTGGTGAGCGTCACGAGCTCCGCCCGCGCCTCTACCTCGCGATCGACCACGACGGCGACGTCGGATACGGGGAGGTCGCGGTCCAGCCGGCCCCGCTCAACGGCGACCCGTCGGTCGACGACGTCGTCGACGAGTTGGTCACGCGCGTCTTGCCCCGCGTCGTGTTGACCACGCGCCACGAGGGCGAGCCGCCCGAGCCCGCGCGCGCGGTGCGACTGGCCGCGCCGCGCCCGAAGAGCCGGTTCGCCGTGGCGCCCGTGGAGATGGCGCTGCTCGACCTGTCACTGCGTCGCGGCGCGTCGTCACTGCGCGAGCGATGGCCGTCGCGATTCGCGACACCGTGTCTCGCCACGGTCTCGCTGCTCGATGAGGCCCCGTGGGACTTCGGCGAGCCCGTCGCGCGCGTGCGCGTCAAGACGCGACCCGGGCCACTGTCGCACGTCGCTCGCTCGCAGCTGGCCGACGTGGGCGTGCCCGTCATCCTCGACTTCAACGCCTCGGCGACGGACGTCGACGACGTCGTCGACCAGGTCGATGAGGTCGTGGCGCTGGCGCACCTCGTCGCCGTCGAGCAGCCCTTCGCGCCGGGAAACCTGGACGATCACGCGGATCTGGCCTCGCGCATCGGCGTAGCGGTGAGTCTCGATGAGGGCGTGCGCACGACGCTGGACCTCGAGCAGATCGCCCGACGCCAGGCGGCCTCCATGGTCTGCGTGAAGCCGGCCCGCGTCGGGGGAGTGGTCTCGGCGCACTCCTTGATCGAGCGGGCCCACGAGCTAGGCCTGACCGCGTACCTGGGCGGTTTCTTCGAATCAGCCTTCGCGCGCGGCGTCCATCGCGTGTTGGCCGAGAGCGTGCTGGACGAGCCCAGCGACCTGGCGCTCGTCGCCCGGGCCGACTTCGACGGGCCGGAGGTATGCGAGGTTCCCGACGGGCTGGGTTTTGCGCCCGGCGCGGAGGTGCTGGCCCGGGCGCACGTTGTCGTGACGCTCGGGTGACACCGGTCTTACACTTCGGGAGTGGGATCGAAGACCCAGAAGCGCCACCTCGAGGACATCCAGCGCCGACTGGGCGCGGCCCGCGAGAGCCTCAAGATCCTCGAAGAGCAGGTCCTGGTCTGGAACGACGCGCTCGACGACGCGCGCATCCGCTCGCTGGTCTCCGAGACGCCGCTGCAGGCGGCAGAATACAGCGAACTGTCACGCCACGTGGTGGCCGCCAACGCCGAGCTGCAGCGACGCAGCGCGGAGGTCCGGGGCCTGATGGCCGAACGCGACGGGCTGCTGCGTGAATGGACACCAGAAGGATGACGATGGACAAGCGAGTGGTGATAGCCGACGACGAATCCATCATCCGCCTCGACCTCAAGGAGATGCTCGAGGGCGATGGCTACCTCGTGGTGGGTGAGGCCGCGCGCGGTGACGACGCGCTGGCCCTGATCCGCGAGCACCGCCCGGACCTCGCCCTGCTCGACATCAAGATGCCGGGCCTGGACGGCATCGAGGTCGCCCGCGAGCTGAAGGGCTCGGGAACGACGGTCGTCATCCTCACCGCCTTCAGCCAGCGATCGCTGATCGAGAGCGCGCGCGACGCCGGCGTGGTGGCGTACCTGGTGAAGCCGTTTCGATCCAGTGAGATACTGCCCAAGCTCGCGTCGATCCTCGATCCGGGCCAGGACGGCGTACACGAAGCATCGGTCGCGAGCCACGCCGACGACAAGATCGAGACTCGCGAGATCGTCCAACGCGCCAAGGAATGGCTCATGGCCAACCGCGGCCTCGACGAACCAGCGGCCTTCGAGGTGATCCAGCAGTCGGCGATGCGTGCGCGCACCCGGATGCGTGACGTCGCCCAGCAGATCTTGAACGGTGAGTTCGTTGGCTGAGGGGAGCGACGACCCGCGGCCGCTGCTGTTGTTGGACGGGATGTCGCTCGCCTTCCGCGCCTTCTTCGCCCTGCCCGCCGACATCGCCACCTCGGAGGGTGTGGTCACCAACGCCCTGCACGGATTCGCCGCCATGCTCGACCTGCTCGTGCGCACCCAGCACCCGCGGGGCATCGCCGTGGCCTTCGACCTTGCCGGGGGGACCTTCCGCGACGCGATGACCGAGGACTACAAGGGCGGGCGCGCCGAGACGCCCCTGGAGATCGAGCACCAGTTCGACCTCATCCGCTCGATGTGCGAGACCCTGGCCATCCCGGTGCTCGGCGTGCCGGGCTACGAGGCCGACGACGTCCTGGCCACCCTCGCCACCGAGGCCCGCGACGCGGCGGTGCCGGTGATCGTGGTCACCGGTGACCGCGACACCTTC
>DAIOGY010000071.1:0-7427 GCA_036745005.1 Acidimicrobiales bacterium
TGGAGGCGGCCGATCAGGGCCGCGACGCCGAGGGCCTCGAGCGCAGCGATCAACGCCGCAGCGATGCCGAAGGCGCCCGCGGGGGGCAGCAGTGCCATCGTCACGTCCGCCAGCGCCATCGTGGCGATCACCGTCATAAGAGGCAGGAGGCCCCGCAGCCACAGGTCCTGGAGCTCGTCGGTGTCGCGCAGCGCGCGCTCGAGCAGGTCGCCGGCCGCGTAGCGGCGCCAGCGTTCGTAGCTCCACGCCCCGACGGACACGACCACCCACCGGCGCCACTCGGTGACGGCGCGCAGCCCGAGGCGGTGGCTGGCGATCCGCTCGGCGAAGCGGATCGGCGAACGCAGGAACGCGAAGAGCTCGATCACGATGAGCACGCCGGCCACGGCCCGCAGTCCGGGTCGGTTCGCCGCCACGACGAGCAGGGCGACGGCGCCGACGAAGAGGGCGACGCCGGTTACCGTCGCGAGCAATCCGGCGCCCAACGCGCGCACCAGCGCGCGCCGAGGCGGTTGGGCCCGGTCGAGCCAGCGTCGCAGCCGCGTCGAGGTCGCGTTCACGGCTCGATCCGCACGCGCGCGGTCGCCTGGTCGAGCAGGGGGGTGTCGACGGTGGCCTCGACGACCGCCAGGTCCCGGCGCGCCGCCAGGACGCCCGCCACCCGGACCCGCGACGACTCGTCGAGCACCCCCGCGACGTCGTCGAGGATGAGCAGTGCGGGCTGGGCCAGCAGTCCGCGCGCGATCGCGAGGCGCACGACCTCGCCACCGCTCAGGCCGCGCCCGTCGGCGAGGACGGGCGACTCGAGGTCGGCGAATCGCGGCCCGGTCAGTCCGAGGTCGTCGAGCTGGCTACGCACCGCGTCGGGCGACATCTCGGCGCCCAGCGTCAGGTTCTCCCAGAGCGACCCGGAGAGCAGTGCGCTTTCGGCGCTCACGAAGCCGATCCGCCCGGCGGAGCGCGTGAGAGTGCCAGCGCGGGGCGCACGCCACCCCACGAGCGTGTGCAGCAGCGTGGTTTTGCCCGAGCCCGAGGGGCCGGTCACCAGGGTGCGCGAGCCCGGCTCCACCCGTAGAGAGACGGGGGCGGCCCCCGCCTCGGTGATCAGGCCCTCGGCGAGGACGAGCGTGTGGGGATCGGTGTCGCGGTCGGCCGCCTCGGGCGGGGCCAACAGCGCCGCGGACCTCGTCGCGCGTTCGCGCCGGTGGAACTGCGAGCCGTACCGGCGCACCAGGGTGAAGAGTTCGGCGGTGACCAGGACCGCGACTAGGGCGCGCACCAGGCTGATGCGGCCGCCCAGCAGGTCGAAGCCCACGACCATCGCCACCAGGCCCACGCTCACCCCGCTCAGGAACTCGGTCACCAGAGAGGACCCCAGGGCTACGCGGATCGCGCGCATCGCCAGAGCGTGCTCGGAGTCGCTGATCGCGGCGATGGTGTCGGCGCCGTAGCGCACCGCGCCCAGGGCCCGCAGTTCGGTCGAGCGGTGCAGCAGCTCGAGCTGGCGTGATTCCAGCTGGGCGCGGCGGGCCTCGTACTGCTCTTCCAGCACGGCGCTGCGCCGACCAGCCCGCCGGTACAGCGGTGCCGCCACTGCCAGCAGGCCCACGACGACGCCCGCGCTGAGCGCGCCGGCGGCGACGAACACGACCGCGACGCCGGCCAGGCTGACCGCGGCGGCGCTGCGCAGGACCTCCAGCGACGGCGCCGCGGCGGCGTGCTCGACCGCCAGGGCCAGGTCGGCGCGACTGCGCTCGCCCTCGCGGGTGGGACGCTCGAAGTGGGTGAAGAGCCGGGCGCGCCAGGCCTCGCGCACGCGTCGGGCCGCGGTGTCACCCCATTCATCCACCGCGACCCCGACCAGCCATCGAGCGGAGAGTGCGCCGGCCAGGACCCCGACGCCCCCGATCACATCGCGGTGGGCCAGACGCGCCAGTGCGACGCCGGAGACGACGCTCAGCGCCAGCAGCGTCACGCTCTGGACGGCGCCCAGGACGCGCGCCGTCCACCTTCGCGCGGCGGATGACGAATCGTCGCGAGCGCGGGGGACCACCCGGCAATGCTAATGAGGCGCGGCGGCCCTACACGGGGTCGTCGCGGTGCGCGAGCGCGCGCGCCGGACCGTTGAGCCAATCGCGCAGCGCCTTCGTCGCCCGGCAGTCGTCCTCGTTGTATTCGAGGATCCGCGACCGCGACGCCGCGGCGTCGGGCCCGTCGCCGATCGCGACCTCGTACCAGAGCATCGACGCCTCGCCGCTCGGGTTGGCGTCGCGCCACGAGAAACCCGCCGCCTGGGCCAGGATCTTCAGTCCTAGGGGACCTTCGGTCTGCACCTGGCGCTTGGCCCGCTCGTGCAGGTCGACCCAGTGGCCCGCTCGCGGGTCGCGGAACGCGTCGATGTCGTCGCGGTTGACCTCACCGGGGGCCAGGGACGCGACTGCGCGGTTCATCGCGCCGTCTTCGGCCTGCGCCCAGAAGCAGTACGCGCGGAAGGTCAGGCCCGCGCTCTCGCAGCGCCGGCGCACGTCGTCAAACCAGCCCCAGAATCGCGCGAAGAGCCGGGCTTCGCTCGCCCCGTCGAGATCGGCCCAGTTCACGAAGGCGTGATAGCCCGGCGTCACGCCGGCCAGGTCGACGTTGAGCGTGACGTTGGCGCCCCACAGGTACGTGACGTCGTCGTAGCTCTCCATGTCGACGTCGACCTCGACGTCCGCGCCGGGACATCCCATCCGGCCCGGATCGAGCGTGCGCAGGAGGCTCGCGCGCTCGTGGACCCTCGCGCGGTAGATCAGGTCGTCGAGCTTGTCGATCGTGCGCCCGAGGTGATCCTCGGGCGCCAACTCGCCGGCCGGCGTCACGACGCGCACCCGCGCGCGTCGAGCCCGCGCCGGGTCGAGTCGCGCGAGCTGGGCGCGGGTCGCGACGCCGTGCTCGCGCAGGGCGAGCTGCTGGTCGACGGTGGTGAAGCGCGTGAGCGACACGTCGTCGCGGTCCTCGAGGTAGGACTCGCAGGGGGCCGCGAAGGGGCACTCGGGACAGTCGCGGTGCCAGTAGGGCTCCGTGGGAAAGTCGGCGTCGCCCAGGCGCCAGCGCTCGTGCGCGGCGAGGATGGCGAGGCGTTGGCGGTAGTTCTCGTCGTAAGTGGCGAGGTTGAACCGGGGGTAGGCGTCACCGGCCAGCGCCATCCACCACACTTGGCGGTTGCGGTCGACCAGCGCGCCGCGCGCCGACGGGTCGGCCACCCCGATCGCCTCGAGCACTCGTAGCGCGTGCGCCAGCAAGATGCCGCCGCGCACGACGGTCGCGGTCGAGCGCACGCCGACCCCGTCGGTGAACTGGGCGTCGCCCGGCGCGAGGCGCGCCAGGGACCCCTCCAACGTTCGACGCGTCGGCGCGACCTCGACGACCTCGCAGTTCTTCACGATGACCGGCGCGTAGGTGTACGTCGACTCGCGTCGGCCGACGCGCACCAGGGCGTGGGCGACGGCGGCGCGCACGCCGGCGCGATCGAGGTCGAGCCGTGGGTTCAAGATCAGGGGGACACCATCGCCCAGCAGGGCCGACGTCTCGGCGACGCTGGCCGGCGTCGGCGCGCCCGGGTGCAGGGCTCGCAGCGCCGACAGGGTCGCGCGTCGGTGGTCGCTGGCGTCGCGCCGGCGCCGCTCCGACTCGGCCGACGGGGGCGCCGCGGCGACCTCGACGGGTGAGCCCCGGCTCAGGGCCACCCGGTGGACGCAGGCGAGTATCTCGTCGCCGCGCAGGGGTCGTACCACAGGGCTGAGCCTACGAGACCTCGCGGGGCTCGCTTCGCCAGCTGCGCCACAGCGACGCGTACTGGCCGCCGATGGCGATGAGCTCGTCGTGGGTGCCGAGCTCGTCGATCCGTCCGTCGATCATCACGCACACGCGGTCGGCGTCGTGCGCGGTATGCAGGCGGTGCGCGATCGCGATCACCGTGCGACCGTGCAGGACCGCGGCGAGCGACCGTTCGAGGTGCCGCGCGGCGCGCGGGTCGAGCAGCGCGGTGGCCTCGTCGAGCACGAGCGTGTGGGGGTCGGCCAGCACGAGGCGGGCGAGCGCCAGCTGCTGGGCCTGGGCCGGCGTCACCGGGTGTCCCGTGGTGCCCAGCTCGGTGGCCAATCCCTGGGGCAGGTCGCGGACCCACTCGAGCGCGTCCACGGCGGCGAGGGCCCGCCAGAGCTCGTCGTCGCCGGCCTCGGGCTTGGCGAGAGCCAGGTTGTCGCGCACGGCGCCGATGAAGACGTGATGCTCCTGGGTCACGAGCGAGACGTGGCGGCGCAAGGTGGCGAGCGGCATCGTGGCCAGGGGGACGCCGCCCACCGTCACCGAGCCCTCGCGAGGGGCGTCGATGCCCGCGAGCAGTCGGCCCAGCGTCGACTTGCCCGCGCCCGTCGGGCCCACGATGGCCAGGCGCTCGCCCGGGCGGATCGTCAGCGAGACGTCGTTCAGGACGTCGACGCCGGTGCGGTAGGCGTACGAGACGTTTCGGACCTCGACGGTCTCGTCCACCGGGTCCGGTCCGTCGCTCGGGCGCTCGTCGCGCACGACCGACACGCCCACCAGGCGCGCGAGCGACGTCTGGCCGATCTGGAGCTCGTCCAGCCACTGGATGATGCGGTCGATGGGGTCGTTGATCTGCACCACGTAGAGGGTCACCGTGGTGGCCGCGCCCACCGTGATCGAGTGGTGCAGGGCCAGCCAGCCGCTCCAGCCCAGCATCGCCGCGACGGCCAGCGCGAAGGCGCTCTCGACGGTGGGGAACCACACGAGGCGCATCAGCAGCGTGTACATCTCGGCGTAGAACGACTCGCGCAGGTTGTCATCGACGCGCGCGCGCTGGCGCTCGCCCAACCGATGGGCGTCGACGGTGCGCGCGCCCTCCGCGGTCTCGGCCACGGTTCCCGACAGGGTCGCGTAGCTGGTGCGTTCGCGCATGTAGCCGGGGCGCGCCAGGCGCAGGTAGCGCCGCGTCGAGAGGTAGAGGAACGGCACCGAGACCAGTGTGGCGACGGAGGCGAGCGGGCTCACGATCACCATGGCCGCGAGGGTGAGCACGGCCTGGACGAGGGCGACGAGCCACTCGGGCACGGCGAAGCGCACGGTGCGCGACAGCGCCTCGATGTCGTTGGTCGTGCGGCTCAGCAGGTCGCCGGTGCCGGCGCGCTCGACGACGGCGAGCGGCAACGCCAGCACGCTGGCCAGGAAGCCCTCGCGCAGCTCGGCGAAGACGCGCTCGCCGAGCACGTAGCTCAGCCGTCGCGCGAGGAACGACAGGCCCGCGTAGGCGAGCGAAGACCCGAAGAGCACCGCCACGTTGAGGGTGATCGAGGCCGAGGTCAGCTGGTGCGCCGTCGCCAGGTTGATCAGGTGGCCGATGACCCACGCCGGGACCAGCGCCGTCATCGCGGCCAGGCCGTAGAGGGTCAGCATCCGTGTCAGCTCGGCGCGGTGCTCGCGCACCATCTGGCGCGCGTAGGCGCGCACGACGTCCGGCTCGGCGATCGGGAGCTGGCTCACGGCGACTCCTCGCGCAAGACGATCTGGCGGTAGGGCGCGGAGCGCTCGACCAGGTCGTGGTGACGACCCTGGTCGACCACGTGGCCGTCGAGGACGACGAACACGTGGTCGACCATCTCGAGCATCAGCGGGCTCGTCGACGCAACGAGGGTGAGACCGTCGGCGCGCACCGCGCGCAGGCGCGCCGCGATCCGGCCCTCGGTGTGCGTGTCGACCGCCGACGTGGGCTCGACCAGGATCAAGACCTCGGCGCCGGTCAGCAGCGAGCGGGCCAGACTGAGTCGCTGGCGCTGGCCGCCGGACAGCGAGCGACCGCGCTCGTCGATCCAGGTGTTGAGGCCGTCGTCGAGCGCGTCGAGGATGTCGAGCGCGCTCACCGCCTCGAGGGCCTCGAGGATCTCGGCGTCGGCGACGATGCCGTGGGGCACCAACTCGTAGCGAAGCTCGCCCGAGAACAGCCGCGGCTCGATCTCGCTGACCATGATGTGGCGTCGCACGTCGGCCACCGCGAACGATCCCAGCGGCGCGCCGTTGACGAGGACGTCGTCGACGTCGGGCAGGAACCGGCCGAGCCGGTCGGCCAGTTGGGCGGATTCGGCGGGGGTCTCGGTCACGACGGCGCACAGGCGGCCCCGCGAGAGCTCGACGCCGCTGCGCGTGTCGACGAGGGTGTCGACGCGCTCGGGCCAGTCACTCGGCGAGGCGGGGTCGGTCACCAGGGGAGTGATGTTGAGGATGCGCAGCACCCGTCCAGCCCCGACGTAGGCGCGCGTCGAGCTGATGACGTACTCGATCGCGGTGCGCAACGGCGTGGTCAGGAAGGTCGCGTAGCCGAAGAACGCCACGAGCTGTCCGACCTGGAGCGTGCCATCCATGACATCGCGCGCGCCGAGCCAGGTGACGATGCCGGTGAGGAGCGCGGGCAGGAGGATCTGGCCGGCTTCCAGCCCGGCCTGGGGGGTGGCGATGCGGTAGCCCGCGTCGCGCACCAGGGCGCTCTGACGCTGGTAGTTGTCGAAGAAGACCTGCTCGCCCCCGATGCCGCGCAGGATCCGCAGACCGGCCACGGTGTCGGAGCCCAGCGACGCGAGGCGCCCGGCGGCCTCGCGCTGGGCCGCCTGGGTCGCGTGCAGGGGCGCCATGAGCGGCGTGGTCAGCGACGCCAGGACCGGCACGCCGATGAGGACGATGAGGCCGAGCTCGACCGAGGTCGACAACAAGATGAACGACACCACGACCCAGGCCAGGATCGCGCCCATGAAGCGCGCGAAGGAGTCGAAGGCGCCGCCGACGCGCATCGCGTCGGCGGCCACGGTGTTGACGACGTCGCCGGCGGGGATCTCGTCGGTCAGCGCCGTGCCGGTGAGGGCCACGTGGCGCCCGATCAGCTGAACCGTGCGGTAGGCGGCGTTCATCCAGTTGGTCACCGACAGCTGATGGCGGAACGCGCCGCAGACCGCCTGGATGAGGCCCAGCGCGACGACCACGCCGACCCACTTCCACAGCTCGGCGACGTTGTGGTGCGCGACGCCGTGGTCGATTGCCGCGCCCACGGCGGCCCAGAGCAGCGCCTGGGCGACCATCCAGCCGATGCCGAAGAAGGCGTTGGCCGCCAGCAGACCCTTCTGGCGCCGCGCCAGCCACGCGAGGTAGCGCATCGGCGAGCGCCGATCGGGCGTGCCAGGGTCCTGCGTCGGCAGTTCGCGATAGGGAAGGTGCAACACGAGTATTCTCCGGGGTCGGCGGATGGTGAGTCGACCTGTAAGCGGGGTTCTGTCCACCCCCCCGAAGGGGGGCTGAGCGGCCATCCATCTGAGCGATCCACCTAGGGAGTGTCCGTTTCCGGACCCGCGGGCCGCGTCTCCCCTGTTCGATCTTGCTCCGGGTGG
>DAIOGY010000072.1:0-7357 GCA_036745005.1 Acidimicrobiales bacterium
CATCGCAGAAATGTACGGTTTCAAACGACCTACGTCAAGAACCAGCGCGAACGGTGGACAGATCTAGGCGAAGAGCCGCGTGGAGGCCTCACGCACGAGCCACTGGAACGTGGGGTCGGGCTTGTTGAGCAGTTCGGGGTGCCACTGCACGGCGAGCAGGTCGCCCTCGGGGGTCTCGAGTCCCTCGACCACCCCGTCGGTCGCCCGGGCCGAAACGACCAGCCCCGCCCCCACCTCGCTCACGGTCTGGTGGTGCAGCGAGTTCACGGGCCAGCTGGTGGGCAGCAGCGTCGAAGCGAGCGTGCCCTCGACCACGCGCACTTCGTGGGTCGTCTTGCGTCCGTCGACGTCCCACTGGGGGTGACCGGCCCCCTCGTCGATCGTCACGTGCTGGGTCAGGGTCCCGCCGAAGGCCACGTTCACCAACTGGAAGCCGCGACAGATGGCGAGGATGGGCAGCGAGCGCGCCCGCGCGGCGCTCAGCAACGCGAACTCCCACTCGTCGCGGTCCTGCTCGAGCTGGCCCAGTTCGGAGTGGCGCTCCGCACCGTAGAGCGCGGGATCGAGGTCCGCTCCCCCACTCAACACGAGGCCGTCGAGGCGCTCGACGATACCCTCGACGTCCGCGTCGCGCGACAGTTCCACCGGCAGCCCCCCGGCCTCGGCCACCGACTTGGGGTAGTCCGAGAAGTGCAGGTCAAAGGTGAGTTCGCGCATCGCCGGCGGCACGTGCGCGCCCAGGAACGCCGCCGGCCAACGGCGCCCGGTCAGGCCGATGAGCGGTTTAGCCACCCTTTGAGTGTACGGGTCGAGCTCGCCCTGTGCTGTAATGGCTCAGTCGTTTGGTAGCAAACAGACAGACCGGGGAGCCCATGGTCGCGCCACTCCAGGACATCACCGCGCACGACACGTACGTCCAGGGCGTGCCCCACGAGACGTTCGCCCAGCTGCGCGCGACCGACCCGGTGCACTGGACCGAAGAGAGCGACGGCGGGCGCGGGTTCTGGAGCGTGACGCGCCACGCCGACGTGCTGAGCGTCAGCCGCACGCCGGAGATCTTCTCGAGCCGCCTCGGCATCCGCCTCGAGGACATGGACCCGGAAGAGACCGAGGCCCGGCGAACGATGATGGAGATGGACGCTCCCGAGCACACGCGGTTGCGGCGTCTCGTGAGTAGGCCGTTCTCCCCGCGGTCGATCGCCGAGTACGAGGACGCGGTGCGCCAGCTGGCCGTCGAGGTCCTCGACGCCCGCGCCGGGGAGAGCGAGTTCGACTTCGTCACGACCATCGCGCGCGAGCTGCCCATGCGGATGCTGGGGCGATTGCTCGGTCTGCCCCACGACGACTTGGAGTGGCTGGTCCTGCGCGGCGACGCGCTGATCGGCAACACGGACCCCGACTTCACCGACTACGTCGTCGACCAGGTCGACACCACGCACTACCGTCTGCTCCCCTTTCGCAGTCCCGTCGCCCTGGAGCTCTTCGAGTACGCCGCCCAGGCCCTGGCCGACCGGAGGATCAACCCGACGCCCGACGTGCTCACGTCGCTGCTCCAACCCAACGTGGACGGCGACACGCTCGACGACCTCGCGCTCAAGAACTTCTTCACCCTCATGGTCGCCGCCGGCAACGACACGACGCGCTACTCCATCACGGCCGGCCTGCGGGCCCTCGTCGAGCGCCCCGAGCTCTACGCGCGCATCCCGTCGATGTCGCTCGAGGAGCGCAAGGCCCTGGTCGAAGAGATGCTGCGGTGGGCCACGGTGACCATGCACTTTCGCCGCACCGCCACCCGCGACACCACGCTCAACGGCCGCGACATCGCCGCGGGCGACAAGGTCGTCATGTGGTTCAGCTCGGCCAACTTCGACGAGGAGCACTTCGACGCCCCCTACGAGTTCGTCGCGGACCGCTCCCCCAACGACCACGTCGCCTTCGGGTTGCAGAGTCCCCACCTGTGCCTGGGCGCGCACCTGGCGCGCCTCGAGATGAGGGTCGTGTTCGAGGAGATCGCCGCGCGCTGGTCGAGCGTCGATCTCAACGGCGCGCCCGAGCGGCTCCGCTCCAACTTCATCAACGGCATCAAGCACCTGCCGGTTCGCGTCAGCTGGCGCTAGAGGAACGGCAGGTACTCGCGCATCTCCCAGTCCGTCGTGGTCCCGGTGAAGCGCTCCCACTCCGACCGCTTGATGGCCACGTGCTGGGCCACCAGGTCCGAGCCGACCGCGTCGACCAGGGCGCCGTCGGCCACGAGCTCGTCGAGCGCGTCCGCGAGCGACGCGGGCACGCCGACCGTGGCGTCGATGGTGTCGAGTCCGTTGCCGCCCTCGGCCGGGCCGGCCGCCACCTGGTTCGCGAGGCCCAGCCGGGCCGCCTGGAGCACGGCGGCCACCGCCGTGTGCACGACGGCCGCGCCGTCGCTGAGGCGGTGCTCGAGACGCGCGGCGACGCCGCGCTCGCCCGGCACGCGCACCGTGGCGCCGCGGTGGTCGTAGCCCCAGTTCGCCCAATAGCCCGAGAGCGACGCCGGGCGCAGGCGCTTGTAGGCGTTGACCGTCGGCGCGCAGAGTCCGGCGAGGCTCCGATGGTGCGCCATCAGGCCGCCGATCGCGTGCTTGGCCAGGTCCGACAGCCCGTCGGCGGCTGATTCGTCGTTGATGGCGTTGGCGCCCGACTTGTCGGTGAACGAGAAGTTGATGTGCAGCCCGGAGCCGCCCCGATCGCTGAGCGGCTTGCCCATGAACGTCAGGAGCAGTCCGTGCTGGTGGGCCACCTCGCGCGCCAGGACCTTGAAGAGGAAGCCGTCGTCCGCCGCGGTCATCGCGTCGCGGTAGCGCAGGGTGAACTCGAACTGGGGGGTGTCGTACTCGGAGTTGACCGACTCCAGCGGGATCTCCGCGTCCCGGCACGCCGACCAGATCGCGTCGATGAGTCCGCGCGGATCCACGCTCGCCCCGGTCCCGTACACGAAGGCGCCCGGGGTGTCGAGGGGCCGGAATCCCCCCTGCCCGTCGGGTTCGAAGATGAACGCCTCGAACTCCATCCCGACCATCGGCTCGTACCCGAGCTCGCGCCAGTCGTCGACCGCCTTGCGCAGCGCGGAGCGCGGGGCCACCGTGACGAGCTGGCCGTGGCGCTTCAGGTCCGCGACGACGACCCTGGTGCGCTCCTCCCAGCTCGGGCGCAGGTCCGTCGACTCGAAGATCGCGTCCATGTCGGGCAGGCCCTCGCTCCAGTGGCTCCCGACCGTCTCGGGCGTCATGCCGCGGTCGTAGCCCAGTGCCCACGTACCGGTGCAGTGGTGCGAGCCGTTCTGAGCGAGACTCGCCGGCACGTACTTGCCGCGGGCGAGGCCTAGGTGGTCGGGCCACAGGATGCGGACCCGGTCGAACTCGTCACTCATGACCCCTCCCCTGACCCTGGCGAAAGTAGCACGAGCCGCCGCGACCGTTTATAGAGTTAGGGAGATCATTTGAGTACAAACGACTTGTGGAGGGCCGTTGGAGTCTCGCCGAATCCTGCTCGACGGCAACGTGCTCGACGTCGTGCGCGACGGCGATGAGCTGATCGCCGCGGACGGTCGGCGAGTCGCGGCGGCGAGCGCCACGCACCTAGCGCCGGTGACGCCGACGAAGATCCTGTGCTGCCACCTCAACCACGTGTCGCGGGTCCGCGAGTTCCAGATCGGGCTGCCCCCGGCTCCCACGTGGTTCCACAAGCCGATCTCGGCGCTCAACACGCACGGCGGCGCGGTCGTTCGCCCCGCCAACTGTCGCTACCTGAACTACGAGGGCGAGATCGCCATCGTCATCGGACGGGTGGCGCGCAACATCGCGTTGGCCGACGCCGGCCACTACATCGCCGGCTACACGATCGCCAACGACTTCGGGCTGCACGACTTCCGCGACACCGACGCCGGCTCCATGCTGCGCGTGAAGGGGGCCGACACGATGTGCCCGGTCGGGCCGGGCCTGGTCACGGACTGGGACTTCCACGACAAGTGGATGCGCACGTCCGTCAATGGCGTGGTGCGCCAGGACGGATCGACCAGCGAGATGGCGTGGGACATGCACTATCTCGTGACCGACGTGGCACGACTCATCACGCTCGTGCCCGGCGACCTGCTCCTCACCGGCACGCCGGCCACGTCGCGGCCGGTCGAGCCCGGTGACGTCGTCACCGTCGAGGTCGAGGGGCTCGGGGCGCTCACCAACCACGTCGTGGCCTCGCCCAGTCCGGTCAGCGACGAGGTCGGGGCCCAGCCCACCGCCACCGAGGAGGTCCTCTCGACCGCGCTGGGCGGCGACTGGGAGTTCCGCGGCCAGCGCCGCCCCCACCCCACCGACCCCGCGTCGCTGCCGTCGCCGCGCGTCGCGCCGAGGTTTCGCCAGTGAGCCCGCGCGTGGACGTCGGCGGGGTATCGGTGTCGACCGACCACTACATCAACGGGGCACGCGTCGCGTCGGTCGCCACGTTCGAGGATCGCTCCCCCCTCGACTGGTCCCTCAAGCTGGCCGACGTCGCGCGCGGTGGCGCCGGCGAAGCGGACGCGGCGATCGGCGCCGCGCGCGACGCCTTCGTGGCGTGGGCCGCCGCGGGTGTCGGCGAGCGCCAGGCGCTGCTGCACCGCCTGGCCGATCTCATCGACAAGAACGTCGAGCCGCTCGCGAGGGTCGAGTGCCTCGACATGGGCATGCTCGAAGCGAGCCTGCGACTTCGGGTGATCGCTCGCGGGGCGCGCAACTTCCGCGCCTACGCCGACCTCGCCTCGGATTACGTCGCGCGCACGTGGGACTCCAACGGCACCCACAACATGGTCCAGCGCATGCCCGCCGGTCCCACGGTGGTGATCACGCCCTGGAACGCGCCGTTCATGCTCTCGACGTGGAAGTGCGCGCCCGCCCTGGCGGCCGGCAACACCGTCGTGCTCAAGCCCGCCGAGTGGTCGCCGCTCAGCTGCTCGCTGTTGATGGACCTGGTGGACGAGGCCGGACTGCCGCCGGGAGTCTTCAACCTGGTCCAGGGCGCGGGCGAGGAGGTCGGCGCCGCGCTGGTGTCCGATCCGCGCGTGCGGCGCATCTCCTTCACCGGCTCGCCCGAGACCGGCCGTTCCATCGGGGTCGCCGCGGCCCGGAACCTGACGCCCTTCACCGCCGAGCTCGGGGGTAAGGGACCGTTCATCGTGTTCGCCGACGCCGATCTCGACCTGGCCGCGAAGAAGGCGGCCCTCATGTACGACGACGCGGGGCAGGTCTGCCTGGCGGGGACCCGGCTCCTCGTCGACCAGGGAGTCCGTGACGAGTTCGTGCGGCGCTTCACACTCGAGACCGAGCGCCACGTGCTGGGCGACAGCCGCGACCCCGCGACGACCGTCTCCCCGTTGATCCACCCCGAGCACCTGGCACGCGTCGAGGGCTTCGTCGAGCGCGCCCGCGCGCACGGCGACCGGATCGTCTTCGGCGGCGGGCGGCTGACGCCCGACGGCCTCTGGTACCGCCCGACGCTGATCGAGCCCGCGGACAACGACGACGAGATCGTCCAGCGCGAGGTCTTCGGGCCGGTCCTGACGATCCAGGGATTCTCCGACGAGGCCCAGGCGGTGCACCTGGCCAACTCGACGCCCTACGGACTGTCGGCGGTGGTGTTCACCGCCGACCGCGCGCGCGCCGACCGGGTCGGGGCGGCCGTGCGCGCCGGGACGGTCTGGGTCAACGCCTTCTTGGTGCGCGACCTGACCGCGCCCTTCGGGGGCACCGGCATCAGCGGCGTGGGCCGCGAGGGCGGCGACTACGCCTTGGACTTCTACAGCGACCTCAAGACGTACCAAGTGAAGGAGGGGACCACCCATGGGTGAGATCGTCGGCGCGGGCCTCCTGGCCCACGTGCCCACCATCGTGCTGCCCGACGAGGAGCGTCGGGCGCTCAACAACGGCCAGGAGAGCACGCTCTACACGGGCCTGCACGACCTGCGTCGCCAGGTGATCGACCGCTTGTCGCCCGACCTGTTCGTCGTCTTTGACAGCCACTGGTTCACCACGGTCGAGTTCGTGATCACCGCCCACCAGCGCCGCAAGGGACACTTCACCTCCGAGGAGCTGCCGCGCGGGATGTCCAGCGTGCCCTACGACATCGCGGGCCACCCCGACTTCGCCCACCGCGTCGGCGCGATCGCCGACACCACCCCGGACTGCTGGATCACGCCGATCGACAACGAGCACCTGCCCATCGCCTACGCCACGACGAACTTCCTGGGCTTCTTGCAGGACGACGAGGCGTGGGTCACCGTGAGCACCTGCCAGACCGCGGAGCCGCGCGACTTCGCCACGGTGGGGCGCGTCATCGCCCAGGCGGTGGCCGAGTCGGACCTGCGCGTCGTGCTCATCGCCTCGGGCGCGCTCAGCCACACGTTCCACACGCTGCGCACGCTGCGCCAGCACGAGGCCGCGGGCGAGGAGCACATCTTCAGCGAGGGTGCGCGCAGCGCCGACAAGGCGGTGATCGACGCCCTGGTGCGCGGCGATCACGCCAGCGTGCTCAACGGCCTGGTCGACTTCCTGGCCTTCAAGCCCGAGGCCCGCTTCGCCCACTACCAGATGATGGCGGCGGCCCTCGGCGGGGTGGACTGCGTCGCGCCGGGACGGCTGTTCTCGGCCTACGAGAACGCGATCGGCACCGGCCAGGTCCACATCTGGTTCGACCGACCGGCGCACGGCTGGACGGGTGGTGGGGGGTGACGCTGCACGGCCTGCCGTTCCCACGCACGCCCAGCGGACGCGCGTCGATCCTCCCGCCACCGCCCTGGCACTACTCCGGCGACCTGCTGACGGTCGAGTACCGCACCGACCCCGCCGCGGTCGGCGCCCTCTTGCCCGCGGGCGTCGAGCTCGCCCGCGACGACGAGGACCCCGGCGCGGTCGCCCTGATCTGGGCCGACTGGCAGAGCTGCGGCGCCGACGGCGCCGAGCTGCTCGACCCGGTGCGCGCCCAGTACCGCGAGGCGTTCGTCGTGGTGCGCTGCCGCTACGACGGCGCGCTCTACAGCCGCTGCCTGTTCATCTGGGTGGACACCGACTTCGCGATGGTGCGCGGGTACCTCCAGGGATACCCCAAGAAGCTCGGCTCGATCCGCCAGACCCGGCCGGTCAGCGTCGGTCGGGCCGGCCCCCGGCTCGAGGCCGGCGGCCGATTCGGCATGACCCTGGCCGCGGGCGACCGGCGCCTGGCCGAGGCGACCGTCACGCTGGAGGGTCCGGCGCCCGCCAACGGCTTCGTGAACGGTCATCCCATGCTGCACCACCGGTGGTTCCCGGGGATCGAGCTCGACGGGCGCGACAGCCTGGCCGAGGTCGTGACGATG
>DAIOGY010000073.1:0-7205 GCA_036745005.1 Acidimicrobiales bacterium
AAGAAGCCCGGGTCCACCACGGTGACGTCGGCGGTGCGCGGCGTGTTCCGCGACGACGCCGCCTACCGGGCCGAGGCCCTCGCCTACATCCACCACCGCAGGTCGACGTGACGCGGCGGCCCCTGGTCATGGGCGTGGTGAACGTGACCAGCGACTCGTTCTACCCCGGTTCGCGCACCGCGAGCGCCGACGCGGCGATCGCGCGCGGGCGCGAGCTCTTCGCCCAGGGGTGTGACGTTGTGGACGTCGGCGGCGAGTCGACGCGCCCGGGGTCGGCCTTCATTGGCGTCGACGAGGAGCTCGAGCGCGTGGTGGCGGTCGTCGCGGCCCTGGGCCGCGAGGGCGAGGTCTCGATCGACACCCAGAAGGAGGCGGTGGCGCGCGCCGCGGTGGGCGCGGGCGCGAGCATCGTCAACGACGTCGCCGGGACGCTGGCCGAGGTCGCCGGCGAGCTGCGCGCCGGGTACGTCGCGATGCACCGACAGGGCGACGCCGCCACGATGCAGATCGACCCCACCTACGACGACGTGGTCGCCGAGGTCGGCGAGGCCCTGGGTGCCCAGGCCGCGCGCGCGCGCGCCGCCGGTGTCGCTCGACTGTGGCTCGACCCGGGCATCGGGTTCGGAAAGACCGTGGGCCACAACCTCAGCCTGCTGGCGCACCTGGACCGCCTGGTCGAGATCGCTGACGGCCACGACGCCGGCATCCTCGTGGGCACCAGCCGCAAGCGGTTCCTCGCGCGATTGGGCGACGCCGAGCTCGGGGTCGACGACCGCCTCGAGGGCTCGCTGGCCACCGCGGCCTGGGCGCTGCTGGCCGGGGCCGCCATGATCCGCGTGCACGACGGCGCCGCGTCGGCCCGGCTGCGCGACCTCGTCGCGCGGCCCCTGAGCGAGGTCCGCGCGTGAGGGGCAAGTGGGCGGCGGGCATCGAGCCGCGGGGCTTCACCTGGGTCTACCGCGACATCCTGGCGGTCTCGGAGCGCCCGGGCGGCTCGACGAGCGTGCACCGGCGGGTGCGTCGCGACGAGGAGCTGTTGTGGCTCAAGCACCACGGCTTCGGCCGCGTGATCTCGATCCTGCCCGAGATGCAGAACCTCAACGCGTACTTCGAGCACGGGCTGACCGCGAGCCACTACGCGCTGCGCGGCGGGCCGACCCAGCGCGACGTGCTCGAGGCCTGCTACCGCGACCTCGCCCACTGCGAGGGCATCAAGACCACCGTCTTGCTGCACGGCGACGAGGTCTCGGACCGGCTGCTCGGCGTCGTCGCCGGCTACCTGGTGTGGTCGCGGCGCGTGGAGACGATCCCGTCGTCGATCGCGCTCGTCGAGCGGCTCTTTCGCCGCTCGGTGGGGCCCGAGGGTCGCACCGTCGTCTTCGACCTACCCGAGCTCACCGAGCGGCCCGAGGCCGGTCCGGGCCCGTCGTGAGCGACGCGATCGAGCTGCGCGGCCTGCGCTGTCGCGCGGTCATCGGCGTCCTGGCCGAGGAGCGCGCCCGTCCCCAGCCGATCGAGATGGACCTGATCATCGAGCGCCCCTTCACGGAGGCGGCCCTCAACGACGACGTCACCGCGACGACCAACTACGCGGCGGTGCTGGAGCTGGCCGAGCGCGTGGCCGTCGAGGGGGAGTTCCTCCTGCTCGAGACGCTCGCCTACCACGTGGCGCGCGAGATCCTGGCCCTCGACGAGGCCGTGAGCGTCGTGACGGTCGCCGTGCGCAAGCTGCGTCCCCCGGTGAGCGAGGACGTCGGCTCGGTCGGCGTGCGCACCACCGTGCGGCGGGCGTGACGCGGGCCTTCCTGTCGCTGGGCACCAACGAGGGCGATCGCGCCGGGAACCTCGCCGAGGGCGTGCGCCTGGTGAGCGCCCACGACGCGCACCGCGTCTCGCGGGTCTACGAGACCGAGCCGGTGGGCGGGATACCCCAGGACGACTTCTGGAACCTGGTCGTCGAGCTCGACACGACGGCCAGTGCGTACGAGCTGCTGGCTCGGGCCCGCGACGCCGAGGCGGCCCGGGGACGCGTCCGCGCCGAGCGCTGGGGGCCGCGCACGCTCGACGTCGACGTCCTCTACGTCGAGGGATTCACGAGCGACGACCCCGAGCTGACCGTGCCCCACCCGCGCCTCTACGAGCGCACCTTCGCGATGGCGCCCTTGCGCGAGCTGGCGCCCGACCTCGTCAGCGAGGAACAACTCGCGGCGGGGGTCGGTCGGGTGCTCGTTCTGGGTACACTCGAGTCGTTGCGATAGCCGAACGGCACCCCGCGGGGGCCGGAACGGAACGGAGCAGGCATGCACATCTGCGTCATCGGAGCGGGCCGCGCGGGCTCGTCGTTCACCCTGGCCCTGCGCCGGGCCGGACACACCGTCGACCTCGTGCACCACGACGAGCTCGGCCTCGTCGGGCGCGCGGACCTGGTCCTGCTCACGGTGCCCGATGACGCGCTCGAAGAGGTCGCGCGCGCGTTGGCCCCGTCGAGGTCGCGCGTGATCGCGCACGTCGCCGGGTCGCGCACCCTGGACGTGCTGGCGCCGCACCCGCGGGTGGCCTCGCTGCACCCGCTGGTGACGCTGCCCACGCCCGAGCGCGGGGCCGTGCGCCTGGCCGGGGCGACGTACGCGGTGAGCGGCGACGCGCTCGGCGAGGCGGTCGTCGACTCCCTCGGCGGCCGGGTGATCCGCGTGAGCGACGAGTCGCGCGCGCTGTACCACGCCACCGCGGCGGTCGCCGCGAACCACCTCGTCGCGCTGATGGGACATGTCGAGACCCTCGCGAATGCCGCGGGCCTGCGCCTGGAGGACTTCCTGCCCCTCAGCGAGATGGCGTTGGCTGACGTCGAGGCCTACGGTCCGCACGCCGCGCTCACCGGCCCGGCGGCCCGGGGCGACATGGCCACCATCGACGCCCATCTCACCGCGATCCCCGAGGCCGAGCGCGCCACCTACGTGGCGCTGGTCAAGGCCGCCTTCGAACTGGCCGAACGGCGCCGCTCCGAGACACGCGCGTAGTGGAGCGACTCGGCGACGTCGCCGCGTGGCGCGACTACGCCGCTCGCCAGCGCGCCGCGGGTCGGCGCGTGGGGCTCGTGCCCACGATGGGCGCGCTGCACGAGGGGCACGTGGCGCTCTTCGCCGCGGCGCGCGCCGCCGGGGACGTGGTGCTCGCCACGAGCTTCGTGAATCCGCGCCAGTTCAACGACGCGCGCGACCTCGCGGCCTATCCGCGCGATCCCGCGGGCGACCTCAGCCGGGCCGAGGGGCTCGTCGACTGCCTGGTCGAGCCGTCGCTCGCCGAGATGTGGCCCGACTACCCGGCGGCCACGCCGACCACGGTGTCGGTCAGCGGGGTCGGTGACGTCTGGGAGGGCGACGGCCGTCCCGGCCACTTCGCCGGGGTGGCCAGCGTCGTGGCCAAGCTCTTCGCGATCACTGGGCCGTGCCGGGCCTACTTCGGCGAGAAGGACTACCAACAGCTCGTCGTGGTGCGACAGATGGTCCGCGACCTGGCCTTCGACGTCGACGTCGTGGGCTGTCCCATCGTGCGCGACGCCAGCGGCGTGGCGGTTTCGAGCCGCAACGTCCGGCTGAGCGCGGCGGGTCACGAGCGAGCGACCGGGCTGTCGCGAGCCGTCGCGGCGGCGCGCGCGCGCGTCGCCGCGGCGAGCGTGCTGCGCTCGGCCATGGCCGAGGTCCTCGCCGGCGCCGGCATCGACGTCGCCTACGCCGAGGTCGTCGACCCGCGAACGCTGCGCGCGACCGGCGACGATGAGTCGGGGGAACGTCGCGCGCTCGTCGCCGGCACCGTCGAGGGCATTCGTCTGATCGACAACGGGCCGGTCACGGTCCAGGGAAGGGGCACCTGATGCTGCTAGCCGTCGACGTCGGCAACACCGAGACCGTTATCGGACTCTTCGGACCCGTCGAGCCGGACGCCCCCGACGCCATGGGCTTCGCCCGTGCGGCGGGCGAGCACGGGCTGGCGTTCCACTGGCGGCTCTCGACCGTCGCGGAGCGCACGCCCGACGAGCACGCCATGGTGCTCACCCAGCTGCTCGACCTCGAGGGCCTGGACCTGCGCGCGGTGGTGAGCGAGATGGCGGTGTGCTCCTCGGTGCCCACGGTGACCACTCAGCTGCGCCGGATGTCGCACCGCTGGTTCGCGGACCTGCCGGTGACGGTGCTGGGCCCGGGCACGAAGTCGGGCATGGCCATCCTCTACGACAACCCCCGCGAGGTCGGCGCCGACCGGATCGCCAACGCCGTGGGCGCCTACGACCTCTACCCGGGGGCCGCGGTGGTCGTGGACCTCGGCACGGCGACCACCTTCGACGTGATCAGTGAGCGGGGCGAGTACCTCGGCGGCGCCATCGCGCCCGGGGTCGAGATCTCGTTGGAGGCGCTCTACACGCACGCGGCGGCGCTGCGCTCGGTCGAGCTGGTGCGCCCGCGCTCGGTCGTGGGCCGCTCGACCGTCGAGTCGATCCAGTCCGGCGTCCTGTACGGATTCGCCGCGCAGGTCGACGGGGTCGTGGCGCGCATCCGCGCCGAGGTCGGCGACGCGACCATCATCGCCACCGGGGGCCTCGCCGGGCTCATCGCCCCGCACACGACCAGCGTCCAGCACGTCGAGCCGTGGCTCACCCTGCACGGATTGCGTATCGTTCACGAGAGGAACCACACCGGAGACGATTCGTGAGCACGCCGTACTCGTTCGACCACACCGCCTACGCGGCCGACCTGCAGTCGACGTACGCGCACCTGATCGACGGCGAGGAGTCGGGCGACGTCGTCAGCGTGGCCGGGCGCGTGATGCTGCTGCGCGCCCAGGGGCGCCTGGCCTTCGCGACGATGCGCGACTCCAGCGGCGAGGTCCAGCTGTTCGCGCTGGCCCAGGTGACCGGCGACTTCGACGGGTTCACGAAGCTCCACCTGGGCGACTGGGTCGGGGTCAGCGGCGAGGTCGTGCGCACCAAGCGCGGCGAGCTGTCGGTGCGCGTGGCGACCTGGACCAAGCTGGCCACCGCCCTGCACAACTTCGGCGACAAGTGGGCCGGCATCGCCGACTTCGACCTGCGGTACCGCCACCGCGAGGCCGACCTGTGGGCCAACGACGTCACGCGCCGCTCGCTGACGCGCCGCAGCGAGGTCCTGCGCTCGCTGCGCGAGCGGTGCTGGGCGGCGGGGTTCTTGGAGGTCGAGACCCCCATCCTGAACCCCATCCCCACCGGGTCGACCGCGCGGCCCTTCGCCACCCACCACAACGCCCTGGACGCGGCGTTCTACCTGCGCATCGCGCCCGAGCTCTGGCTCAAGCGCCTGGTGGTCGGGGGCTTCGAGCGGGTCTTCGAGGTGGGCCGGGTCTTTCGCAACGAGGGGGTGAGCCCGCGCCACAACCCGGAGTTCACGATGCTCGAGCTCTACGCGGCGTACTGGAACTACGAGGACATGATGCGCTTCACCGAGGAGCTGGTGGCCGGCGTGGCCCTCGACGTGCTCGGCACCACCGAGGTCACCTACCAGGACCGGGAGTTCTCTTTCGCCGCGCCCTGGCCGCGGCGCACAATGGCCGAGTTGGCCTCCGAGGCGCTCGGAGAGGAGGTCTCGGTCCGCTCGGAGCGCGATCACCTGGCCGCGCTGCTGGGCGAGCGCGGCGTGGCCGTCCACGCCACCTGGGGCGCGGGGCGCTGCCTCGCCGAGCTCTTCGAGTCCAGCGCCGAAGAGAGGCTGTGGAACCCGATCTTCGTCACCGAGTACCCCGTCGAGGTCTCCCCGCTGGCGCGCCAGCACCCCAGCGAGCCCCTGCTGACCGAGCGCTTCGAGTCCTACGCCGCCGGACGCGAGCTCTCCAACGGCTTCAGCGAGCTGGTCGACCCGGTCGAGCAGCGCGCGCGCTTCGAAGAGCAGGCGCGCCTCGCCGCCGCCGGCGAGGAGGAGACGATGCGCCTCGACGAGGACTTCCTGCGCGCGCTCGAATGGGGACTGCCCCCGACCGCCGGGCTCGGCGTGGGCGTCGACCGCCTCGCCATGCTCATCGCCGACGAGGCCAACATCCGCGAGGTCATCGCGTTCCCGACGCTCAAACCGCTGCGCGATCAGTAGGCGGGCAGGTCCTCGAGCAGCGACGAGATGAGCGAGGCGAAGCCCTCGCGCAGCGGCGCGCTGGGCACGACCACGAGCGCCTCGCGGCCCTGGGCGAGGTAGCGCTGCGCGGCGGCCAGCGTCTGGTCGACGCCGTCGGTGGCCACGACGAGCTTGCGCGCACGTTCGCGGTCCTCGTCGTCGAGCACGTGGCCGAGCACCCCGCGCAGCTGCTCGCCGACGTTGGGGTCGTGCAGCGCCAGCAGCGTGGGCAGCGTGTAGACGCCCTCGGCGAGGTCCTGGCCCGCCGGCTTGCCCAGCTGGTTCTGGGTGGCCACGACGTCCAAGATGTCGTCGCGCAGCTGGTAGACCATGCCGAAGCAGTGACCGAACTGCGTGAGCGCTTCGGTGGGCTCGCGCGCGAGGCCCGCGGTCAGCGCCCCGACCCGGCAGCTGGCCGACATCAGCGAGGCCGTCTTGCCCTCGATCGCCTCGAAGTAGTCGGCCTCGGTGCGCTCGGTGGAGAAGGCGGTGCGCACCTCGGAGATCTGCCCGCGGGTGAGCCAGGCCAGCGTGCGCGCGAGCAGCCCGGCGACGTCGGTGCCCAGGTCCGCGGCGATGGCGGCCGAGCGGGCCATGAGGTAGTCGCCGGCCACGATGGCGATGAGGTTGCCGAAACGGGCGTTGACGCTGTCGACGTTGCGGCGCACGTCGGCCTCGTCCATGACGTCGTCGTGGTAGAGCGACGCGAGGTGCATGAGCTCGAGCGCCACCCCACCCAGCAGGTCCTCGGGGGTCGCGGGACGCTCGCCGCCGGTGGCCGAGGCGACGGCCAGCAGGGGCCGCAGGCGCTTGCCGCCGGCGTAGATCAGGTGGGTGGTCACCGAGTCGAGGTACTCGTCGCCGATGATCACCGACTCGGCGAGCAGTGCTTCGAGCGCCGCGAGATCGGTGCCCACCGACGCCAGGCCCAATCGCTCGAGCGGGTTCACGCCACTACCTTAGATGAGCCCCCCTCGCCCCCGAGGGGTGAGCATGACCCGTCATTCACCGCCAGTACACTGCTATCAGAGTCAAAGGAAGAACATTGTTCGAGAGATTCACTGACCGGGCCCGTCG
>DAIOGY010000074.1:0-7199 GCA_036745005.1 Acidimicrobiales bacterium
CTTCGCCGACCTCGACGCCTGCGTGACCCCGGTGCTCTCGCCGCGCGAGGCGGCCGCGCATCCCTACAACGTCGCGCGCGAGGTCTTCACGAGCGACGGACCGGTCCAACCAAATCCCGCGCCGCGCTTTTCTGCGACGCCCGCCGCGATCCGTCAGCCCCCGCGGCCGGCCGGATCCGGCACGTCATCCGGTCTGGAGCGCTGGGGCGTCGACGCGACGCGCGTCGCGTCGCTGCGCGACGCCGGCGCCTTCGGCTAGATGTTGACCACCGGGCAGGTGAGCGTGCGCGTGATGCCCGGGACCTTCTGGATGGCGCCCACGATGAACTTGCCGAGGTCGTCGACGCTCTCGGCGGTGCAGCGCACGATCACGTCGTAGGGACCGGTCACCTCGTAGGACTCGAGAACGCCCGGGACCGCGCGCGTCGCCAGGACGACGCTCTCGCTCGAACCGATCTCGGACTGAATCAAGATGTAGGCCTGGACCGTCACGGCGGCGCCTTTCGTTGGAGGTCCCTCCATTGTGCCCGCTGGTCTGAGCGCGCGCTACTCCTCGCGGAAGCGCCGCCCGATGTGCCACTGGTGGCAGTAGTCGCAGTGGTAGGTGTCGAGGTCGACGGCATTGATCGTCCACGCCAGCTGGGCCGCGCTGGCCGCCTCGCGCTGGGTTCGGTAGGCGGCCTTGGGCGTGCCCTCGCGGGTGAAGTGCGAGGCGACGCGCCCGACCGGACGCGTCGACGGGGTGGCTCGACGTCGGCGCTTCATGGCACCTCGACCCTACCCAGATGGCTAACGTGCGCTGGGTGACCACCCAACCGGTAACCGAGGTGCTCGCCCCCGCCGTCACCCAGCTCGACGACGGTGATCACGACCGCTTCACGCACGTCGTCCTCGAAGGCATCACGCCCAAGGACGGCGAGTTCGTGGCGCTGGGCAACTCGGTGGTCGAGGGCATGATCAACGCGACGCCGGTGCGCGCGCTGTGCGGCAAGGTCTGGGTCCCGGGACGCGACCCCACGCGCTTTCCGATCTGTCCGACCTGTCGCGAGATCGCCGCCTCGATGGGCTGGTCACTGCCGGCGGGGTAGTGCGCCACTGCGCCGGCCGCTTAGGCTGGCGCGCGATGACGTTTGAGAGGCCGCACGTGCGCCCCGGCGCGCACGCAGAGGTGGGCTGATGGGTCGGGTGCTCGTCCTGCGCCACCACGTGGAGGACCACCCGGGCCTCGTCGGTGACGCATTGCGCGCCCGCGGCTTCGAGATCGACGTCGCCATGATGGACGAGGCGAACCCGACACCGTCGCTGGCCGGGTACGACCTGCTGGTGATCCTCGGTTCGAAGCACTCGGTCTACGACCCGGTGATCGAGGAGGCGTGGTTCGGCCGAGAACTCGAGGTCGTCGCCGACGCCGACCGTCGCGCGGTGCCCGTCTTCGGCATCTGCTTCGGGGCCCAGGCGCTGTGTCGCTTCTACGGTGGTATCGTCGCGCGCTCGAGTGACCCCGAGGTCGGTTGGTTCAGCGTCGACGACGTGAACGGTTCCGGGGTCGGTCCAGGTCCGTGGTTCGAGTACCACTTCGACGCATGCACCCTGCCCGCGTCGGCCGAGGTGTGGGCCACGACCAAGCGCGCCGTGCAGGTCTTCGCCATCGGGCGCAACGTCGGCGTTCAGTTCCACCCCGAGATCGACGAGCGCCAGCTCGCGGACTGGATGGCCGCGGGGGGAGAGGATGACGCCCGCGAACTGGGCATCGATCCCGCCGAGCTCCTCGCGCGCACGGCGAGCGAAACGCCGGCGGCGCGTGGTCGCGTCATCGAGCTGGTCGACCTGGTGCTGGGCCACGTGACGTCGTCGGACTCGCTGCACGCGGTCTGAGAATCGTCGCGTGCGCGCCCGCAGCGCGACCACGTACGGTGAGACCGTGGCCTCGCCTCTTCGCCGGAGCTCGCACGCGCGCCGTCGCGGCGCGTGCGTGCTCGCGGGCGCGATGGCCCTGAGCCTGTCGTGCGCCATCGGCGCGTCGGGCGCGTCGACGTCCACCATGCTGGCCACGGCGCGCGGGTGCGCGCCGAGCTTCCAGGTCCGACCGTCGTCCCTGATCCTGAGCTGCGCGGACGACAACGAGTACTTCGGCTACGTGCATTGGAGTTCGTGGTCGGCCTCGCGCGCCGTCGGCACGGGACGCTTCCTGCGCAACCCGTGCTCGCCCGCCTGCGTGGATTCGAGCGCCAAGCCGGTCGCTCGCGTGTCCCTCGTCGCGTCCGCGCCGGTCGCGAGCCACGGTACGACGTTCTTCACGAGGCTGGCCGTGACCAATCTCGCGTCCAGGGTCACGGTGACCATGAAGTGGGTATGGGCGGCGACGGCGGCGTTGGCCGGAGACTGGTCGTGGTCGCGCCACGGGTGGCTCCATTAGGAGAATGGACGTCAACGCGCGGGGTCGGCTCTAGGCTTCGGCGATGGCCGAGCCCGCGTCGCCGACGTCGATCGTTCGGGTGAAGCGGGCCGCGACCGGCGGCGCCGTGGGTCGCCTGGACGACGGGCGCGTCGTCTTCGTGCGCCACTCGCTGCCCGGAGAGCTCGTCGAGGTCGCGATCACCGACCGATCGAGGTCGTTCGCCCGAGGCGACGCTGTTCGGGTGATCGAGGCCAGCGAGCAGAGGGTGCCGGCTCCGTGCCCCTACGCCCACCCCGGGGGCTGCGGCGGCTGCGACCTCCAGCACGCGTCAGCCAGCGCACAGCGCGAATGGAAGGCGGCGGTGGTCGCCGAGCACCTGCGCCGGATCGCGGGCGTGACGCGCGAGGTGTCGGTGGTCGGCGCCGGTGACGACGCCCAGGGGTCGCGGACCCGGCTGCGCTGCGCCGTGACACCCGATGGCCGACTCGCGCTGCGCGCCAACCGCTCCCACGACCTGGTCGCCCTGGCGTCGTGCTGGATCGCCGACCAGCGCCTGGCGCCGGCGTTCGCCACGACGTGGAACGACGCGACCGAGGTCGAGCTGCGCTCGATCGGGGACGGGCCGCCCTTTGCCGTGGCCCTGGGCGACGCGAACGCCGGCGCGACCCACCTTGTGCGGTCGCTCGACGGCGGACCCCTGCCCGACATCACGAGGTCCGACGTTGTCGTTCACGGTCACCACTTCACGGTCTCGGCCACGTCCTTCTGGCAGTCGCACCGATCGGCGCCGTCTCTCCTCGTCGACACGGTCGCCACGCTGGCCGACGTCCATCCCGGCGAGTCGGTGGTCGACCTGTACAGCGGCGTCGGCCTCTTCGCCGTGCCGCTCGCGGCCGCGGTGGGCCCCCGGGGTCGGGTGACGGCGGTGGAGTCGTCGGCCGCCGCCGCCCAGGACGCGCGCAACAACGCGCGGGGCCTCGCCCAGATCACGGTGCGCGAGTGGTCGGTGGCCCCGCGCGCGGTCTACGACACCGTGGGACCCACTGACGTCGTCGTGCTCGACCCGCCGCGCCATGGACTCTCGCGCGGCGTGGCACCCGCCCTCGTGCGGCGACACCCTCGGCGCATCGTCTACGTCTCGTGCGACGCGGCGACGTTCGCACGAGATCTTAAGGTTTTCTTATCGGGGGGCTACACCCTGAGTGACCTGCGAGTTTTCGATCTCTTTCCGATGACCGAGCACGCCGAGCTCGTGGGACGCCTTGACATCATCGCGCCGGGGGAGGAAAGTGATCGTGAGGGCGACGACCCCCGCTCTCGAGGGGGTTGACGATGTCAGTCAAGTTGGATCACAGTCACCGCCTCACCGTCCAGAAGATCTTCGGCCACCCGATGAACCACAACATCCAGTGGCACGACGTGTGCTCGCTGTTGGCCCGATTCGGCGACGTCCACGAGACGCATCGGGGGAACTGGGCGGTGACGGTGGACCGCTCGACGGTCTCGTTTGGCTCCTCGCGCGGCCGCGACCTCACGGAGGATCAGGTGGTCAGGGTGCGTGGGTTCCTTCGCTCCGTCGGGCTGACGCCTGACTCGCTCAGCGCGGCCTAGCTTCGGCCCATCTCACGACGTGGCGGTGTCCACCGCCAGCATGACCTTGCCGCGGGGCTCGTGGGGCGACGACGAGCGCAGGGTCTCGATGGCCCGGGCCCACTCGTCGAGGGCGAAGCGGTGGGTGATGAGAAACGACGGATGGACCTCGCCGTCGTTGAGGAGTTGGACGACCTCACTGAAGGCGTCGCGCGTGTAGCCGAAGCTGCCCCGCACGGTGAGGTCGTCGTTCACGACCTGGTCGGGCGCGACCTCGACGAGCGTTCCGTGAGTCGGCAGCCCCACCAGAACGACGCTGGCGCCGCGCGCGGCGCTGGCCAGGGCGAGCGTGGCGGAACTCTTCTGGCCGGCGGCCTCGATGACGATGTCGTAGCGCTCGCCGGTGGGATCCACGCCAAAGCGGTCCACGCCGGCGTGCCGGGCCAGCCCCTCTTGAGCGGCGCGCGCGCCGACCATGTCTACGCGCGCCGGCGCCAGGCGGCGCAGCAGGTACGCGCACAGGAGCCCGACGGTGCCGTCGCCGACCACCAGGCAGCGCGCGCCGGCGACGGTGCCGGCGCGCGCGAGGGCCCGCCACACCACGGCCATCGGCTCGACCAGGGCGGCGTCCAGCGGCGCGACCCCCGGCTCGAGGTGGTGGACCAGGTGGGCGGGCACCGCCACGAGGTCGGCCGCCGCGCCGGGTCGCGTGAAGCCGACCTCGTCGTACGTCTCGCACAGGTTCGTCGCGCCGCGCTGGCAGGCCGCGCACGTACCGTCGGGGATGACGCCCTCGACGACGACCAGGTCGCCGCGGCGCGCGCCGGCGTCGCCGTCAACGACGAGGTGACCGACCCACTCGTGACCCAGCGTCAGCGGATAGCGGACGTAGGCCGCGTCGATCGACCCGTCGATGAGCTCGAGGTCCGTGCCGCACATCCCGTTGGCCACGGGGCGCACGAGTAGGTCACCGGCGTCGGGCACCGGATCGTCGAGCTCGGCGAGTCCGACGCTGCCGGGCGCGACGACGACAAGCGCCCTCACGAGGCCCGCCCGCCGCTCAGGACCGTCGTCAGGCGGTCGGCCGTCTCGCGAACGAGGTTGCCCAAGCGTCCGACGTCACCCTCGGGGATGTCGACCTTGAGGCCGGTGAGGCTGATGGCGCCGACGACGGCGCCTGCGTGGTCGAAGACCGGCGCGCCCACGCAGATGATGCCTTCGGACTCCTCCTCGTTGTCCACCCCGAAGCCCACCAGGCGCACCATGTCGAGTTCGTGCAGGAGGTCGGCGCGCTCGGTGATGGTGTTGGCGGTGTGGCGCGGAAGTCCCGACTCGTCGATGACGCGCTGGGCGCCGCCACCACCGAGGTGGGCGAGGATCACCTTGCCCGCGGCGGTGGCGTGGGGCAGCTCGCGCTGGCCCAGCGGAGTGTGGAACCGGACCGAGCCGCGACCGTCGACGCGCTCGACGAACACCGGATACCCGTTGTCGTTGGTTGCGAGGCGCGCCGTGAGCCCGGTGCTCTCGGTCAGGTGGTGTAACAGGGGCAGCGCGCTCTTGCCGAGCGAGGTCTGCTGGGCCACCAGGTCGCCGTATCGCAGCAGGGCGAGTCCCAACCGGTACCGCGGACCCGGGTCGTCGATCTGGAGGAACCCGAACTTGGCGAGCGTTCGCGCGGCCGCGATCGTCGAGCTCTTCGCCATTCCGACACCGTGGGAGATCTCGGTCAGGGACAGCCCGTTCTCGCCGGCGCTGGCCACGAGTTCGAGGATCTCCAGGGCCCGCGCGACACTCTGAACTTGGTAGCGATCGACCACGGTATCGTTCGGCATTGACGAACATTGTAGCGAGTCACGAAACACTTCGCAAAGATGGTTGACCTGTAGCCCAAACAATGATTGAATGCAGTTTTGATTTCACGAACGAGGTTCTGTGATTCCGAACACTGCTGAGCTGCGCCGAGCCCGCATGGACGACGCGCTGACACGCGCCGGCGCGCTGCGAGAGCGTCACGGGGGCCGCCCGCTGGTGCTGTGGTCGGTCGGTGCCGTCGCGTGGGCGACCGGCGGACTCTCCGCGCCGATCGACCGCGCCGGCGCGCTCGACCCCGTGTGGGTCGTCGTGAGCGACACCGCGACGACCCTCGTCGTCAACTCCGTGGAGGTGGACCGCATCCGGGCCGACCACGACCTCGACGACCTCGGTGTCGAAGTCGTGGCGGCCCCCTGGTACGAAGCTCGCGGTGCCCTCGACGCAGTGGAGCGCGTGGTGGGCGCGTCCATCGACAGCTGCCTCACCGAGGCCGACGAGGACGTGTCCATCGACCTGACGTCGACCCGCCTGGCCTTGGGCGACGGCGAGGTCACGGTCCTGTCGGCGCTCGCGCGCGTGGCGACGGACGCGGTCGAAGGAGCGGTGCGGGCGTGGCGTCCGGGCGTCTCGACCGACCGCGACGTCGCCGGCGACGTGGTGGCACGACTCGAGCGCTCGGGCGCTGACGCGGTCTGCCTCATCGTCGGTGGCGACGACCGGGTTCGCGAGTACCGGCACCCCCTCTCGGTGGGAGCGCGGGTCGACGAACTGCTCATGGTGGTGGTAGTCGCCCGTTGCCAGGGACTGCACGTCGCGCTGACGCGCACCGCGGCGACGCGCGCCGACCCCAAGCTCGAGTGGCTCCTGGCGCGCTGCGACGACGTGCACCGCAGCGTCAGCGACGTGACGCGGCCCGGCGCCACGTGGGGCGACCTCTATCGCGCGCTGGGCGAGGCGTACCAGAGGATCGGCTCACCGGAGGCGTGGCGCGAGCACTACCAGGGCGGCCCGATCGGCTACGCCCAGCGAGAATTCGAGTTGGCGCCGACGTCGACTACGAGCCCGTGGTGGGGAGTTCGCCTCGAGCCGTCGACGGCGGTGGCCTTCAACCCAAGTCTCGCGGGCGGTGCCAAGATCGAGGACACGTACCTCGTCGGGGACGCCGGGCAACGGTTACTCACCGATAGCGGGTCGTGGCCGCGTCGCGACGGACCGGGCGCCGGCGCGGCGCTGCTGGTGATGTGAAAGGGGTGGCGATGGACGACGAGAACGCAGTCGAGGGACGAGGAACGCCGCGTGGGGTCGCCGGACTGGACCACGTGCTCGGCTCGAGCCGCGTCGCGATCTCGGAGGGCGCCAGTCCGGCGTCATCGAGCGCCCCGACGATGGCCTCGAGGGC
>DAIOGY010000075.1:0-6180 GCA_036745005.1 Acidimicrobiales bacterium
TGAGTCGCTTGGACAGCTCGGCGAGGTTCTCGGTGGGCGTCGCGTTCACGTCGACCGCGCCGCGACCTCGCGGTCCCACGGCGACCTTCTTCATGTACACGACCGGCCCGGGGAAGAACATCGCCCCCCGCTCGGCCAGGGCGATGACGGCCAGCGCGCCGTTGCGACCCTGCGCGGTGAGCGTCGTGCCGTCGATCGGGTCGACGGCGACGTCGACCTGCGGCGGGCGGCCGTCACCCACCTGCTCGCCATTGAAGAGCATGGGCGCCTCGTCCTTCTCGCCCTCGCCGATCACGACGACGCCGTCCATCTCGACGGCGGAGAGGACGAAGCGCATCGCGTCGACGGCGGCGCCGTCGGCGGCGATCTTGTCGCCGCGCCCGGCCCAGCGCGCCGCGGCGATGGCGGCCGCCTCGGTCACGCGCACCAGTTCGAGCGCGATGTTGCGGTCGGGCCTCGAGGGCGGCTGCACGCCGGAAGCGTACTAGCCCGTTGGTGCGCCCGCCGAGGTCGCGAGACCGACGGGCCATACTGAGAAGGTGAGTTCTCTCGTCGTGAAGCCCGCCGGACCCCTCGCGGGCGAGGTCCGGGCGCGCGGCGCGAAGAACGCGGTCTTGAAGGAGATGGCCGCGTGCCTGTTGGCGACCGGCGCACACCGGCTCACCAACGTGCCCGACATCACCGACGTCACGATGATGGTCGAGCTGCTCGGCGCGCTCGGCTGCTCGGTGCGCCGAGGCGATCACGAGCTCGCCGTCGTCGTGCCCGACGCCGCCGACCTGCGCCCGGTCGCCCCGGCTCACCTCTTCGAGGCGATGCGCGCCTCGATCGTCGTGCTCGGTCCGCTGCTCGCGCGGTGCGGCGAGGCGCACATGGCCCTGCCCGGCGGCGACGACTTCGGCCAGCGCCCGATCAACTTCCACACCGAGGGGCTCTCGGCCATGGGCGCGACGTTCCGCAACGACCGCGGTTCGATCAACGCGACCGTCGAGCGGGCGCGCCTGCGCGCCACGCGCATCACCCTCGAGTACCCCAGCCACACCGCGACGGACAACCTGCTGATGGCCTGCGTGCTGGCCGAAGGGCGCACGGTGATCGATAACGCCGCGCGCGAGCCCGAGGTCGAGGACCTGGGGCGCCAGCTCATCGCCATGGGCGCGGTGATCGAGGGACTCGGCACGTCGCGCCTCACCGTGGACGGCGTCGCGGCGCTGGCTCCGGCGACCCACGAGGTCGTCGCGGACCGGGTGGTCACGGGGACCTACCTGGCCGCCGGCCTCATCACCGGCGGCGAGGTCCGGGTCGTCGACGCGCGCGCCGACCACATGGAGATGCTGCTGCGCAAGGTCGCGTCGATGGGCGGCACGGTCGACCGGTCCGGGTCGGGGGTCCGGGTGTGCGGACCGGCGCGCCTCAACGCCTGCGACGTGGCGACCCTGCCCTACCCGGGCGTGGCCACGGACTACAAGCCGCTGCTCACCACGATGCTGAGCGTCGCCGACGGGGTCTCGGTGGTGACCGAGAACCTCTTCGTGGGGCGCTTTCGCTACGTGGACGAGCTCGTGCGCCTGGGCGCGACGATCACCACCGAGGGCCACCACGCCATGATCAGGGGCGTCGATCACCTCACGGGCACGACGGTGCGGGCCTCGGACATCCGCGCGGCCGCCGCGCTGGCGCTGGCCGGCCTGGTCGCCGAGGGCGAGACGACGGTGGCCGGGCTCGAGCACGCGGACCGCGGCTACGACGACTTCGTGGGGAACCTGGCCCGCCTGGGAGCCCGCGTCGAGCGCGTGGCGTGATCCCTCGCGACCCCGCCGTGCTGGTGTCCGAGGCCCGCGACGGGTCCCGGGGCGCCCTCGCGCGCCTGCTGACCTACGTCGAGTCCGGCGGCGACCTCCAGCGCGCCACGGCCGCCCTGGCCTACGCCGGGCGCGCGCCCTACGTCGTGGGCCTCACCGGGGCGCCGGGCGGGGGCAAGTCGACCCTGACCGATCGGCTGATCACGACCGCGCTCGCCCGCTCGCTCGACGGCGCCCCCTTCGAGCAGGTCGGCGTGCTGTGCGTGGACCCCAGCTCGCCCTTCACCGGCGGGGCGATCCTGGGCGACCGCATCCGCATGCAGGGCCACGCCGTCGACGCGCGCGTCTACATCCGCTCGATGGCCACGCGCGGGCACGTGGGGGGCCTCTCGCTGGCCGTGCCCGACGCGCTGCGGGTGCTCGGCGCGGTGGGCTTCGCCCTGGCCCTCGTCGAGACCGTGGGCGTCGGCCAGCTCGAGGTCGAGGTCGCCTCGGCCGCCGACACGACGATCGTGGTCACCAACCCGGGGTGGGGCGACGCGATGCAGGCCAGCAAGGCCGGGCTGCTGGAGGTCGCCGACGTCTTCGTGATCAACAAGGCCGATCGCCCGGGCGTGGCCCAGACCCGCCGCGACCTCGAGCAGATGCTCGACCTCGGCGGCGAGCGTGACTGGCGCCCGCCGATCCTCGACACCGTGGCCACGACCGGGGCCGGCACCGACGAGCTGTTCGACGCGGTGCTCGCCCACCGCACGTATCTCGACGGGCGACGCGAGGACACGACGCGGGCCCGGGCGCGCGCCGAGCTCGACCGCGTGCTCGCCGCGTTGGTCCGCTCGCGCGTGGGCGCGCTGGCCGGGGGGGCGGCCTACGAGGCCCAGGTCGACGCGCTGCTCGCGGGGACCACCGACCCGTACCGAGCGGCCGAGACCCTGCTGGGAGAGTGATGCTCGCGACCAGCGTGGGCTACGACCTCGTCTTCGTGGTGCACGTCCTCGCGGCGATCGCGACGCTGACTGTGTTCGTCGCGATGCGCGGCGCCGCGCAGTCCGTCGCGCGCGGCGCCGATGAGGCGACCCAGCGCGCGCGGTTCCCGCGCCGGCGCAACTGGGCGGCCCGCGTGGTGCACCTGCTGCCGGTGACCGGTCTCATCATGTCGCTGACCGGTGACAGCTCGGTCTCGCTGACGCGACCCTGGATCGGGGTCGGCCTGCTGTGCTACCTGGCCGCGGCCGGGCACCTCGAGGCGCGCACCCTGCCGCTCGAGGCGGTCGTCGCCGAGGTCGTCGACCACGACGGCGTGGCCTCACCCGAGCGCGGACGTCGCCTGACGCGCTCCATCGACACGCTGCTCGCGCTCGTCGCGGTCGCCGCGGTGTCGATGATCGTGCAGTTCTAGAGGAAGGCCGCGCGGCCGACCATCCCGGCGGCGACCGTGGCGTTGGTCACCTCGTCGATGAGCACAAAGCTCCCGGTCACGCGGTTGTCGCGATAGTCGTCGACCACGACGGGGTCGGCGGTGTGGATCGTGGCCAGACCGATCTGGTTGGTCGTGAGCTCGTCGGTGCTGACGACCTCGAGCGTGGCGACGTCGACCACGCCCTCGAGGGTCGTGACGCGCGCCGGGGTCACCTTCGTCGTGTGCTTGAGCCGGAGTCGCTGTCCGGGCACGAGGGCGTGCTCGCCGAACCAGCAGAGGGTCGCGGCAATCTCACTGGTCACCCGCGGCAGCGGCGCGACGGCCAGCAAGTCGCCGCGGCCCGCGTCGGTCTCGTCGGCCAGGGCCACGGCCACCGAGAGGCCGACGCCGGCCTCGTCGGAGACGCCGCGGCCGGTGCGGATCTCGGTCACCGTGGTCGCGACCCCCGCGGGCAGCAGCGTGACCGCGTCACCCACGTGCAGGGCGTGGGCGCTCACCATCCCGGCGTAGGTGCGTCCTCCGCCCGGTTGGCGCAGGACCCACTGGATCGGCAGGCGCGCGCCGTGCCCGGCCGCCGTCCAGGTGCCCGCGGTCGAGGTCTCGAGGGCCTCGAGCACGGTGGGACCGTCGTACCAGGGGGTGTTGGCGGAGGCCTCGACGACGTTGTCGCCCAGCAGGGCGGAGACCGGTATCACCGTCACGTCGAGGAAGCCCATCTCGGCGGCCAGCGTCTCGACCTCGTCGACGGCTCCGCGGAAGGCGGACGCCGACCAGTTGACCTGGTCCATCTTGTTGGCCGCCACGATGAGGGTGCGCACGCCCAGCAGCGCCGCGATGCACAGGTGCCGGCGAGTCTGCTCCTTGAGCCCGTGGGCCACGTCGAGCACGACCAGCGCCAGGTCGGCGGTCGAGGCGCCAGTGGCCATGTTGCGCGTGTACTGCACGTGCCCGGGGCAGTCGGCGATGATGAACTTGCGCGTCGGCGTGGCGGCGTAGCGGTAGGCCACGTCGATGGTGATGCCCTGCTCGCGCTCGGCGCGCAGCCCGTCGGTCACGAAGCTGAGGTCGAGGTCGCCCACGCCGCGCCGCTCGGACGCCAAGACGACCGCGTCGAGCTGGTCGTCGAAGAGCTGGCGGGTGTCCACCAGCAGCCGGCCGATCAGCGTCGACTTGCCGTCGTCGACCGAGCCGATGGTGGCCAGGCGCAACAGGTCCTGCGTGGCGAGGTGCATCTAGAAGTAGCCCTCGCGCTTGCGGTCCTCCATGGCCGTCTCGGAGAAGCGGTCGTCGGCCCGCGTGGCGCCGCGTTCGGAGACATTGGCCACCGCCACCTCGTCGATGATCTGCGCGACGGTGGCCGCGCGCGAGTCGACGGCGCCGGTGCAGCTGGCGTCACCCACGGTGCGAAACCGAACGGTGCGCCGCTCGACGACCTCGCCGTCTCGCGGCTCGACGAAGGGTCCCACGGCGAGCCACATGTTGTCGCGCAGCAGCACGTCGCGCTCGTGCGCGAAGTAGATGCTCGGCAGGTCCATCTCTTCTCGCTCGATGTACTGCCACACGTCGAGCTCGGTCCAGTCCGAGAGCGGGAAGGCTCGAAGGTGCTCGCCGGGGTTCACCCGTCCCTGGTAGAGCTGCCAGAGCTCGGGCCGCTGCTGGCGCGGGTCCCACTGGCCGAAGGCGTCGCGAAACGACAGGATGCGCTCCTTGGCGCGGGCCTTGTCCTCGTCGCGGCGCGCGCCGCCGAAGGCGGCGTCGAACCCGTGCTCGGCGATGGCGGCCAACAGCGTCACCGTCTGGTGGCGATTTCGCGAGCCCAGCGGGCCGGGGTCCGCGACCTTGCCCCGGTCGATCGTGTCCTGCACCGAGGCCACGATGAGGCGCGCCCCCAGGGCGGCGACCGTGGCGTCGCGGTACGCCAGGACCTCGGGGAAGTTGTGGCCGGTGTCGACGTGCATCACCGGGAACGGCAGGCTCTGGGGGGCGAAGGCCTTGACCGCGAGGTGCAAGAGCACCGCCGAGTCCTTGCCGCCGGAGAACAGCAGGACGGGTCGTTCGCATTCGGCGACCACCTCGCGCAGGATGAAGATGGCGTGCGACTCCAAGAGGTCCAGGTGGTCGACCGTTCGAGTCGGGCGCAGGGGAGTCGTCGTCATAGGCTAAGTGGTTACTGAAAGTCTACTAATCCACTGGTTAACGTTAGACTTCGCTCTGCACCGTATGTCCGCTCCCTCGTCCACTCTCGCGAGCGAACTCGACGCCCAGAACGAGCGGCTCGAGTCAGCATCGCCCCACGACGTGCTCACCTGGGTGTTCGATCGTTTCGGCGACGACGTCGCCATGGCGTGCTCCTTCGAGGATCTCGCCCTGCTGCACATGGTCCACCAGCTGCGTCCGGCGACGCAGATCATCTTCCTCGACACCGGCGGGCACTTCGTCGAGACCCTTGACTTCGTGGGTCGGATCGAACGCGAGTGGTCCCTCAACCTGACGCGCACCGCGCCCGGGCCCGGGGCCGAGGCGTGGCCCTGCGGGACGCAGCGGTGCTGCGAACTGCGCAAGGTCGAGCCGCTGCAGCGCGCGGTGCGGGGCCGTGCGGCGTGGGTCACCGCGCTCAAGCGCGTCGACGCACCGGGCCGCGCCTCGACGAAGGTCGTGGCCTGGGACGACAAGTTTCACCTGGTCAAGGTGAATCCGCTCGCGACCTGGACGGATGACGACGTCGCGTACTACCTTCGCGCGAACGACCTGCCCGAGCACCCGTTGTGGTCGCAGGGGTACGCCTCGATCGGGTGCGCCGCGGTGACCGTGCGACCCGCGGTGCCCGGGGACCGGCGCTCGGGCCGCTGGGTCGGGGCCGACAAAGAGGAGTGCGGCCTCCACGAGGGCTGACATCCACCAAAAACCAGCGCTTCACCGGTAAATTTACGCCCAATGCACAGGGAAAACCCGGGGGAG
>DAIOGY010000075.1:6190-7144 GCA_036745005.1 Acidimicrobiales bacterium
AGTAGTCCAGATGCTCCTCGTGATCATCGCGCTGTTGTGGCTGGCCCTCTTGGCGCCGGTGGTCGTGCGACGCCTGCGTGACGGCCGCACGGATCGGTCCATCGAGTCCTTCCACGACGAGCACGAGGCGCTGAGCCGCCAGAGTTACGCGGTCGCGCCGGCCCATCGGCTCAGCGAGCCCGACGAGGCCACCTTCGACCCGGATCCCCGAGGGTCCCGGTTGACCGTCGTTCACGACGATGACACGTATCGTTCACTCGAGTCTCGCCGGTCGTGGGAGGAGTGGAGCGAGGACTACGACTACGACCGCCACGACCCGGTCTCGGCGCCCGGGCCCGCCAACCGCTACGCCAGCGCGTACGCGGCGGTGCCGCGCGACGCTGAGCTCTACGACCATTACGAGCCACCGCTTCGTCGACGCTCGATGAGGGCCCAGCGCCGCCTCATGGTCACCTCGCTGCTGGCGGCGGTCGTCGTCACGACGTCCCTGGCGGTGATGTTGAGCAGCTCCCTGCTCGTGGATGTGGCCATCTTGACGTGGTTCGCCTTCGCGTCCTACGGCGCGCTCGCGCTCTTCGCCATCTCCCAGGGCCTGCTCGACGAGTCGTCACTGTGGATCGGCCGCACGCGCTGGCGCTCGGCGCTCACCGTTGAACCCGCGGCCTATGACGATGAGGACGACATCGACGACGGCTTCGGCGCGAGCGTCACCGGACTGCGCGACGACCACTACTACGAGCCCGCGTCGGACGGTTGGCGCCGGGAGTCCTCGCGGTACGCACTCGGCTAGAATTGGTGCTCCCTCGGGGGTGTAGCTCAATTGGTAGAGCGCTACGTTCGCAATGTAGAGGCAGTGGGTTCGAATCCCATCACCTCCACCCGAAGGCCTATGCCCCATTTGTGTTGTCTCGCGACCTCTGTCGCGTTTTGGCCTCGGGACCTCTGTCGCAGTTC
>DAIOGY010000076.1:0-4306 GCA_036745005.1 Acidimicrobiales bacterium
GAAGTCGGGCCGCACGTCGCTGCGGGCGAGGTCATCGAGGGTCGTGACGCCGGTGAGCACCAGCACGCTGGACATGGCGAGGTCGCGCGCCATCGTGATGTCGGTGAGCAGCCGATCGCCGACGATGACCGAGACGTCGGCCCCCACGCCGAGGCGGCCCAGGATCGCGCGACCCATGTGCGCGCTCGGCTTGCCCACGATCGCTTCGGCCCGCGCGCCGGTGCACGCTTCGACCGCGGCCAGCATTGCGGCGCAATCGGGCAAGCCCCCGTCGGGCGTGGGGCAGAAGGGGTCGGGATTGGTGGCGACGATGGTGGCCCCGTTGCGCACGGCTCGATACGCGGCCAGCAGCTTCGCGTAGGTGAAGGTCCGGTCGAAGGAGACGACGACGACCGCGGCGTCGGCGGGTTCGGCGACCACCTCGAAGCCGGCGGCGCGCAGGACGTCGTCGACGAGTTCCTCGGCGACGGTCAACACCGACGCGCCACGATGATGCTCGTCCAGGTAGTGCACCAGGGAGTCGAGCGGGGTCACGATGTCCGAGCTGGAGGTCGCGATGCCGAGCCGGGTGAGCTTGGCGGCGTAGGACTCGGCCGTCTCGAGCGGCTTGTTCGTCACGAAGACGACCCGGGCGAGGCCGCGAAGTGCGGTCAAGGTCTCGGCGGCGCCACCCATGAGCTCGTCACCGAGGTACACGGTGCCGTCGAGGTCGAGGGCGTAGCCGGCGAACACGCGGTCCGGTGGGCGAGTGGCGTCCTCAGGGGTCATCGGGCCAGCTCGTCCAGTTCGCCGAGGACGGCCCCGACGTCGTCGGGGGTCCACGCGCCGATGATCTCCGCGAGGTCGATGACGCCGAAGCGGTCTCGCAACAGGTGGCAGTTGGTGAGCGCCCAGCCCACGACCTCGCCATCGGGGGCCGGGCTGAGCTGGTGGAACGCGACGGGGGCCCGCGCCTCGCGCAGTGCCGCGGCGACGACGTCGGCCGGCTTGAGCAGCCGATCGATGTCGAGGGCGTGAGTGGGCCAGTTCCGTGCCGTGCGCTCCAGGTCGCCCAGGTGGGCGTGGATCCACTCGGCCTTTCGCCGGTAGAGCCTCCAACACTCGCGGGCCGTGGCCCGAGTGGCGTCGAGGTGAGCGAAGGCGTCGAACACGCGATCGCGCGTCGCCACGCCGGATTCGTCGAACGTGACGTCTCCCGTGGCCAGCCTTGCTCGCACTCGGCGCCAGGCGATCGCCGCCACGACGCTGGCCACACCGACTTGGGAGCCGTGCGACGCACTGGGCCGTCCGTCGGCGTCGGCGCGCATCTCGAGCAAGTGGCTGATCGTGTGTTCCAGCCCCGACGAGGGTGCCGTTCGCCCCGCCGTTCCCATCGCGAGCCCGCCCCTCGTGAGACAGTCAGCGAGGGCGCTGACTGCGTGGGTCTCTCCCCGTCCCAGCTCGGCGCTGGCTGACAGGAGGGACTCGACTCCGTCGCGCATCATGGCGACGAGCGTGGGCGAGTAACTCGTGTCGAACCCGACGGCGTTGGCCAGGTACCAATCCGCGCTCGCCGAGAACATCGAGAGCTGGTCTCCCAGGCCCGCGCGGGTCATCTCCAGTGGAGCGTGGGACGTGACGAGGGGATCGATGACCAGTGCGTCCGGCCAGCGGCTGGGCGTCGTGCGCTTCGCGCCGTTGACCAGGAGAACGGACTGATCGTCGGCGAAGCCGTTCACGCTGGCCGCCGTCTGGACGACCACGTGGGTCACCGACAGTTCACCGGCGACGACCTTGGCGATGTCCGTGAGCGTCCCCGACCCCACGCTCACGAGCCCGCTCGGCGCTGTCCGGCGCACCTGGCTCACGGCGCGCGCCACCGTGTCCTCGTCGGCGAGCACGTCGCCGCCCGGCGCTCCGGCCGCGAGGAGCTCGAGGCTCACCCCGTGGTGGGCACCCACGACATCGAGCACGGCGTCCACCACGTCGCGGCCCGCGTACTGCTTGGGCGTGGCGTCGGACAGCACGGTCACCGTGGAGCCGTCCACGACGCCTGCCCGCCGCAGCACGCCGGTGAGGCCCGCTACGGCGCCCTCCCCGCGCACCACCTCTCGCAGTCCGATCGGGTGCAGTGACGCGGCGTCGGGCGCCGAGCTCAGCATCGCGCGCAGTTCGCTCAAGTCGTCGCAGACCACCGCGTCCAACCCGCTCACGTCAGAGCCCCTTCGACGGCGTCGTAGAGGTCCCGGTAGCGGTGGTACGCGTCGTCGTAGCGCGAGCGGTTGGCCGAGTCGGGAACGAACGGCTCGTCGGCTAGCGCCACGGTCCGGTTCACCGCTTCCGAGATGCTCGAGAAGATGCCGGCGGCCACCCCCGCGAGCAGCGCGGCACCCAGCGCGGTGGCCTCCCTCACCATCACCCGGCGGACCGGACGACCGGTGACGTCGGCCTTGATCTGCATCCAGGTGTCGCTGGCCGCACCACCTCCCACGACCCGGATCTCGTCACGACCGAGCCCGAGCGCGCTGAAGCGGTTGACCACGTCGCGCAAGGCGAAGGCGCATCCTTCGAGGACCGCCCGGGCGAGCGTCTGGGACGTGTGGGACATCGCGAGACCGGCGAAGGTTCCGCGCATCTGGGAGTTCCACCTCGGGGTCATCGCGCCCGACAGCGCCGGGATGAACAGGACGCCGTCCGAGGCCGGCGGCGCCAGGGCCGCCAACTCGAAGACCCTCGCCTGGCTCACGCCCAGAATGCTCTCGGCCAGCCACTTCGTGCTGCCTCCCGAGACGAAGCCGGGATTCTCGACCAGGTAGAAGCCATGGAGGGCGTGCGCGTGGGTCTCGACCAGCATCTCGCGGTCGAGGACCAGTTGCGCGGACGCCACCGTGACCGGCTCGGCGGTGCCGGTGACGTCGGTGATGATTCCCTCGGAGATTGCTCCCGCGCCGATCGACGCCGCGTGCTCGTCTCCCGTTCCGACCATCACGGCGCAGCTCGTGGAGAGGCCCGTCGCGTCCGCGGCCCTCGCACTGAGCACGCCGGCCGAGTCGCTCGCGGCCAGGATCTCGCCCAGCTGGTCTTCGCGGAGGTCGAAGGCCCCGAGGAGCTCGGAGGACCACCGTCGTGCGCGAAGGTCGTACAGCATGCTGGACGACGCGTTCGCGTGGTCCAGTGCGAGCCGATCCGTGAGTCGCTTCAGCAGGTATCCGGCGACCGGGGGAAAGGCCGACGCGCTCGCGAAGGTCTCGGGTTCGTGATCGCGCAGCCACAGGATCTTCGGACCCGAGTGCGAGGCGTCGGGCACGAGGCCGGTGATGTCGAAGAGTCGTTGCGCGCCGACCAGGTCCGCCATCGCGCTCGCCTGCGCGTCGGCGCGCCGGTCGAGCCAGATGATCGCGGGTCCGAGGGCCTCGCCCGAACTCGAGAGGGGCACGACGCCGTCCACCTGGCAGGCGAGGCTGAGCACCCCCACGTCAGCGCGCGCGTTCCCGGACCGGCCGAGCAGGTCCGCGATCACGGACGCGATCCCGTCCTCGAAGTGGCGCGGATCCTGTTCGGCCCAACCTCCACGGGCGTGCGTCATCGTCAGGGACCGCGACGCGGAGGCGCGTTCCACGCCCTCGTCGTCGACCAGGACCCCTTTGATGCTCTGCGATCCCACGTCGAGGCCGATCGCGAGGGTCACGAGGAGGCACGCTTGTCGAGGAGCCCGGTCACGCCGCAGAGGTGGTCGAACACCGTGCACGCGGGGTGGGCGGCGGGGGGGAGAGGAGGACGGCGGGAGCCTGAGCGCAACGATGTGGCCCGCGGGTCGCGTCGGTACCGCGGCCACGCACTGTTCGTTCGCACGGTCTTCATCGACTCTGACAGCCCCTCGCTCATCAGCAGCGGCGGCGCCGTGTCCGCGCGCCCTCGCTGCGGACCTTACAGTAAGTCATCAGATGACTTTGGTCAATCGCACGGGCGGCTCCATGCCACGACTCGGGTAAGCGCCACTGGCGCGACTCATGTCTCCGTACGACGACGCCCACGTCACTCGCTGACCCGGCACCCACGTCGTGAAGCACCGATCTCGCGGAGTCGGTGCGTCTGACGTCGCTCGGCGGCACACGAGAAAGTTGATTGACAGAAGTCATCAGATGACTTACTGTGTTGAAAAAATGCGCCGTGGATCGGGGGGATTCTGTGGCAACGGAAGAACAGCAGATCGAACAGGAATTGGGCCTACGGGAGAACTCCGTAAGTCTCTGGGGTGATTTCGTCGTCTCTGTCGCGAACGTCGCCCCGTCGAGCTGGAGCACCATGCATTGTTCCTGCCGGGCTG
>DAIOGY010000076.1:4316-7121 GCA_036745005.1 Acidimicrobiales bacterium
GCGTCGCCTACACGCTGGCGCTCCTGCTCGCCTTCGCCGGACACGTCGCGCCACTGGCGGTGCTCGTAGTGGGCCTGGGCATGTCGGCGTGCGCCATCGGGTACGCGAGCCTGAACCGGTGGCGTGCCCACGCGGGTGCCCCATACGTCTGGGTCGGCGAGGCCGTCACGCCGTCGATCGGGGTGGGCACCGGGCTGCTCAACGTGGCCGTGTCCACCTTCGCCAACGTGGGCAACATCACCCTGGCCGGCGCGTACTTCCTCTTCGTCGTCGCCCCGACCGGCGACAAGTTCTCCAATCCCGTGACGTGGCTGGTCGCCACCGCCATCATGGCCGGACTGGTGTACCTGGCGATTCGCGGGATCAAGCCGACCGTGCGACTGCAATGGTTCTTCGTATTCATCGAGTACAGCGCGATGATCTCCTTCGTGATACTGGCCCTCCTCCACGAGGCCACGCACACCGGGGGGGCGACCCTGCCCTCGTTCCACGACTTCACGTTCGCGAGCTCCGGAGGCGGCGTCGGCGGCTTCGCGGGATTGGCCAAGGCGGCCGTTCCCTGCGGGTTCCTCTACTTGGGCTGGGAGGCGACCGCCGTACTCGGCGAGGAGTCGACACATCGCAAAATCAACCCGGGCCGGGCGATGATCATGGGAACGCTCTTTCTCACGGTGTGGTACACGTTCCTGATCTGGGTCTTCCAAGGTGTCTCGAGCACGTCGCACATCCTCAACTCCGGGACCGACGTGATGGCCTTCTCCGGACAGCTTCTGGTTCCTGGGTTCTGGGGCCGGGCCCTTCCGCTCGCGGTGCTGGTCGCCGTCATCGGCACCTGCCAGATCCAGATGACCGAGCCCAGCCGGATCCTCTACGCGCTGGCGCGCGACAAGTTGATCCCCAAGGTGTTCGGTCTGATCAACAAGGCGCACCAGACGCCGTGGGCGGCCCTGCTCATCCTGGCGGCGATCCCGCCGATCCTGCTGATTCCCTACCTGGCCAACACGTCGGCGAATCACGCCATTGGCGACATCATCAGCGCCGACGGCATGATCGGCCTCTTCATGTACTTCGTGGTGGCCTGCGCCAGCGTGTGGTTCTACCGCGACCACCTGCGTCACAACGCCAACAAGTTCGTGTGGCTGGGACTCATTCCGGTACTCGGCGGGCTGCTCATGGGCGCCGTCTTCGGCTACGGACTGACCACCCAAGCGCACATCGTGTCGTGGGTGACGGTGATCATCCTGGTCCTGGTGTTCGCACTGGGATTCATCATTCGCGCGGTCCGTCCGGAATCGGAGTACTTCCAGTCCATCAAGGAACGGCGCGAGAGCGGGGTGAAGGGATCCGACGAGCTGTAGCTCGGTGTCCCACGACGCTCCCAGGCGGGCCGGCGACCACTGACCCGCCACGCCAGTGGGTCGCGTCCGTGGACGCGCCCGCGGCGAGTTTGGGTGTCGGGGGGCTACGTTCGGTAGTGACGGGATGTCGGCGTGCTCGCCGCCAACCCAAGGAGAGCCGGTGACGAGGTTTGAGGGCAAGACGGTGGTGGTGACCGGCGCCGGACACGGGATCGGGCGGGCCAGCGCGCTGCGCTTCGCCGCCGAGGGTGCGAGCGTCGCCGTCGTCGACATCCGTGCCGAGGAGGGTCAACGGGTCGCCGACGAGTGCACGCGCGGCGGCCTCACGGGTCGGGCCTACGAGGCTGATGTCGCCGACCCGGATCGGGTCGCCGACGTCGTCGCACAGATTGCCGATGACTTCGGGGGCGTCGACGTGCTGCACTCTCACGCCGGACGCCTGCGAGCAGGCACCATCGGTGAGACCGACCTTGTTGAGTGGAATCGAACGCTCGCGGTCAACGTGACGTCGATGTTCCTGATGGTGCGTGCCGTCGTGCCGGTGATGCAGTCGCGCGGCGGCGGCGCCATCGTGACCACCGGGTCGATCAGCGGACTCTTTGGTGAGCCCGCCCTCGCGGTCTACACCGCGTCGAAGGCCGCCGTGGTCAATCTGACGCGCAGCCTGGCCATCGACTACGCGCGCTCGGGCATCCGGGTGAACTGCGTGTGTCCGGGCTGGGTCGACACGGGCTTCAACGATCCCCAGTTCGACCACGACGGACTGAGCGCGCAGGACATCGCCGCATTGATCGACCGCACCGTGCCGATGGGTCGCCAGGGGCTTCCCGAGGAGATGGCCGCCGCCGTGGCCTTTCTGGCGTCCGCCGACGCGTCCTACATCACGGGCCAGACGCTGGTCGTCGACGGGGGTCTGCTCTGCCACGTCTAGGCGGACGCGCGCCGTCGAGCCTGATCGGCGCGCCCCGTTTCTTCTCGGCGTCTCCGGCAACGGCCCTTTCCAGCGGTCGGGACCGCGGTTAGTGTCGGACCGAGCCGATCGCGGGGGGCGAGGCTCGAGTAGGGGGGACAGATGGCCGAGCCAGGCAGTTACAGCACCGACACGTCCGACATGTTCGCGGTCCATCATGCACTGCGGGGCGCGTTCGACTCGGCGCCCGCGTACGTCGGCTCGGCGGGTCTCGACGGCGAACGCGTGGGCGCGGTCGGTTCGTTCTACGAGAACGTCATCGAGTTCTTGCACGTGCATCACGAGAGCGAAGACGAGATCCTCTACCCGCTGCTCGTGTCGCGCTGCGGCGACCAACACCCCGAGATCACCCGCATCGACGACCAGCACAAGGTTCTGAACGATCCGATGGACGCGGGTCGGGCGGCCCTGGCGGCATGGCGCTCGGCCCCGTCGGCCGACGATGCTCGCACGGTCGTCGAGGCGCTGGGCGCCATC
>DAIOGY010000077.1:0-7070 GCA_036745005.1 Acidimicrobiales bacterium
CGCTCGCGCCAGAACATCGTGATCGGCGGCGCGGCCGGCGCGGTGCCCGTCCTGGTGGGCTGGGCCGCGGTGACCAACTCGCTCAGCTGGACCCCGGTGCTGCTCTTCCTAGTGATCTTCCTGTGGACGCCGCCGCACTTCTGGGCGCTGGCCGTGCGCTACCGCGACGACTACGCCGCGGTCAACGTCCCGATGATGCCGGTGGTCGCCTCGCTGCGGCGCACGACCCTCGAGATCTTCGCCTACGCGGTGGTGCTGTGGGCGCTGACCGTCTTCATCGGACCGGCCGCCCACCTGGGGTGGGTCTACGCGGTCTCGGCGAGCGTGCTGGGCGCCGTCTTCGTCGCCTACGCGTGGCGCCTCTACCGCCACGCCGTCACCGACCGGGCCGACGTCGGCGAGGCCATGCGGCTCTTCCACTTCTCGATCACCTACCTCACCGCGCTCTTCGTGCTGATGGCGGTCGACGTCCTTGTCCGCTACCACTGAGGCCCCCCGGGCCCGGTTGTCGCGCCGATCTCGCGCGGCCCTGATCGCGGGCGGCGCCGCGGCGGCGGCGCTGGTCGTCGTGGTCTCGATCCTCACCGGGGGCAACGTGACCACGAACAACGGCCAACCGGTCAGCGCGCTCGTCGGCACGCACGTCGCGGCGTTCAGCGCCCCGGGGCTCTCGGGCTCCCCGGTGCGGGCGCCGTGGGCCCGCCACCGCGCCGGCGTCGTGATCTTCTTCGCCAGCTGGTGCGGGCCCTGCCAGCGCGAGATGCCCGGCGTCGCGGCCTACCTGCGCACCCACTCCCTGGCGCCGGTCGAGGTCATCGGCGTCGACGCGCTCGACGCGCGCGGGTCGGCCCGCAGCTTCGTGACGCGTGACGGGGTGGACTTCCCGGTCGTCTTCGACCGCAACGGCACGCTCACCAGCGGCGAGTTCAAGTTCCAGACGGTGCCCGAGACGGTGTTCGTCAACGCTCGCGGCGTCGTCACCGACGTCTACTACGGGGCGATCCCCAAGTCGCGCCTGGTTGCCGGCGTCGCCGCGCTGATTGCCGGCTAGTCGAAGGAGAAGGTCCGCGCCGCCACCAGCGGGGCGGCCAGGGCCCACAGCCCCAGGCACAGCCAGTCGCCGCCGGTGGGCGCCGCGCCCGAACCGAGGAGCCGGTGGAGGCCCTGGGCGAGGGCGCCGGAGGGCAGCGCCGTGGCGACGCGCTGGATCACCGCGGGGAATGACGTCACGGGTACGACGATGCCCGAGAAGAGCAGCAGGAGCAGGTAGAGGCCGTTGGCGGCGGCCAGGTTGACCTCGGCGCGCAGCCGTCCGGCGAGGGCCAGGCCGATCCCGGCCAGCCCGGCCGACGCCAGGGCGAGGACGGCGAACGCCGCGAGCGCGGTGCTCGCGCCGCCGTGCGGGTGCCAGCCCAGGGCCGCCGCCACGCCGGACAGGACCGCCACCTGGACCAGCTCGGTCACCCCGACGCCGGCCATCTTCGCGCCGATCAGGCGACGCCGACCGAGGGGCGTGACGTGCAGGCGTCGCAGCACGCCGTAGGAGCGCTCGAATCCCGTCGCGATCGACAGCGCCACGAGCGAGGTGGACAGCACGCACAGCGCCAGGATCCCCGGCGCCACGAAGTCGACGCGGTGCGTCGTCGGGGTCGAGGTCACGCGCACCGACGTGAAGAAGACCAGGAGCATGACGGGGATGCCGACGGTCACCAGGAGCGTCTCGCCCCGGCGCAGCGTCATGGACACCTCGGCGCGGGTCTGAGCCCACCAGGCCCTCACCGTGTCGCCTCCGCCTCGGCGACCAGATCGAGGTAGCGCTCCTCGAGCGAGGCGCGCGTGCGCAGCGCGACCATCGCGACGCCGAGGGTCGCGAGGTGCGACGTGACGAGCCCGACGCGCTCGGGGGTGGCCGCGACCGCGCACCGCAGACGTCGCGGCCCGTCGAGGGTGACCGCCGCGCCCAGCAGGGCCCCCAGCGCGACCGGGTCGACGGGTCCGGCGACCTCGACGATGATCTCGGGCGCGCCGGCCAGCTCCTCGAGCGTGCCGTCGGCCACGACGCGACCCCGGTGCAGCACGACGAGGCGGTCGGCGGTGCGCTCGGCCTCGGCCAGCTCGTGGGTGGTGATGAGCAGCGCGCACCCCCGGTCGCGCTCCTCGGCGATCAGGGCGCGAACGACCTGGCGGCCCTCGGCGTCGACTCCGGTCGTGGGCTCGTCGAGCACCAACACGCGCGGCCGGCCGACCAGGGCGAGCGCGAGCAGCGTGCGCTGCTGCTCACCGCCGCTGAGGCGCCGCCACGGGGTCGATGCGCACCGGGCGAGGTCCAGTGCGGTGAGGAGCTCCTCGGCGTCGCGCGGCGCGTCGTAGTAGCTCGCGGTCAGGCGCAGGACCTGGCGCGGGGTCATGGGGAACCAGACACCGCCGCGCTGGAGGAGCGCCCCGGTGCGCGCAGTCACCTCGGCGTGGGCGCGGCGCGGGTCGAGCCCGTGCAGGCGCACGGAGCCCGAGGTCGGCGCCCGAAATCCCAGCAGCGTCTCGACCAGGGTGGTCTTGCCGGCGCCGTTGGGGCCGAGCAGGGTGACGACCTCGCCGTAGTCGACGGTCACACTCGCGCCGTCCACGGCGAGGACCTGCGGGAACGCGACGTGCAGATCGGTGACCTCGACGGCGTGGCTCACGACCCTCGAACCTATCGGTTCGCCCGTGAGCGCCGAAGGGCCCTCGGTAGGCTGGCGACGTGATTGACCTGGTCCAGCTGCGCCGTGAGCCCGAGGAGGCGAAGGCCGCGCTGGCCCGTCGCGGGGTCGCCGCCGGCGAGGTCGACGAGGTCATCGCCCTGGACGTCGAGCACCGCGAGCTCCTGCGCCAGTCCGAGGCGCTGCGCGCGCAGGTGAAGGAGCTCTCGCGCACCGTCGCGGACGCGCGGCGCGCCGGCGACGACGAGTCGGCGGCCCAGCTCACCCAGCGCAGCCGGGTCCTGGGTGATGAGGAGAGGGCCGCGCGCGAGTCGACCGACCTGGTCGCGGCGCGATTGCGCGACCGGCTGCTCCAGATCCCGAACCTCCCGTCGCCCGAGGCCCCCGACGGGGTCACCGAGGCGGACAACGTCGAGCTGCGCCGTTGGTGGGTCGGCGTCGACCAGGGCGGAGCCGAGCCGACCTACGCCGACCACCAGCGGGTCGCCCACTGGGAGACCGGCGTCGACCTGGGGATCTTGGACCTCGAGGCCGGGGCGCGCATCGCGGGTTCGATGTTCCCGCTCTTCCGCGGCGACGGGTCGCGGCTGGTGCGCGCCCTGAGCGCCCTGTCGCTCGAGCGCAACGGCGTGGACTACGAGGAGATCCGCCCGCCCAGCTTCGCGCTCACCGAGACGATGATGTCGACGGGCCATCTACCCAAGTCGGCCGACGACATGTACGCGATCGAGCGCGACGGGCTCTGGGCGATCCCCACCGCCGAGGTGCCGCTGACGTCGATGTATCGCGGCGAGATCCTCGACGAGGCGCGCCTGCCCGCGCGCTTCACCGCGTACACCCCGTGCTTCCGGCGCGAGGCCGGCGCCGCCGGGCGCGACACCCGCGGACTGCTGCGCGTCCACGAGTTCGACAAGGTCGAGCTGTTCGCCTACTGCACGCCCGACCAGCACGAGGCGGCCTTCGCCGACATCCTGGCGCGCGCCGAGGGGCTGCTGCGCGACCTGGGCCTCACCTACCGGCTGCTCGACCTGTGCTGCGCGGACCTGGGGACCTCCTCGGCGCGCACGATCGACCTCGAGGTCTACAGCCCCGGCGTCGACAAGTGGCTCGAGGTGTCCTCGGTCAGCTGGTTCCGCGACTACCAGGCGCGGCGCGCCAACGTGCGCTACCGCACCGGCGACGGGACGACCGCGCTCGTGCACACCGTCAACGGGTCGGCGCTGGGGTGGGCGCGGATCTGGGCGGCGCTGGTCGAGACCTACCGCACGCCCGAGGGCACGGTGGAGCTGCCCGCGGTGCTCGCCCCCTACCTCGGGGGACGCACCACGCTCACTCGCCGGGCGTGGTGAGCTCGAAGCGGTAGCCGACGCCGCGCACCGTGGTGATCAGCAGGGGGCTCTTGGGGTTGTCCTCGATCAGCGCGCGCAACCGCTTGATGTGCACGTCGAGGGTCTTGGTGTCGCCGACGTAGTCGTTGCCCCACACGCGGTCGATGAGGACCTCGCGGGTTAGCACGCGCCCGGGGTTCTCGAGCAGGAGGCGCAGCAGCGCGAACTCCTTCTTGCGCAGCTTGACCTCGCGCTTGCCCACGTAGCAGCGTCGCGCCTCGACGTCGAGGCGCACGACGCCCTGCTGGAGCTTCTCGTCGTCGAGGGGGTGGTCGTGGCTCTCGCGCCGGCGCACCACGGCGCGGATGCGCGCGACGAGCTCGCGCAGCCGGTAGGGCTTGGTGACGAAGTCGTCGGCGCCCACCTCGAGCAGCAGCACCATGTCGACCTCCTCGCCCTTGGCGCTGACCACGATGATCGGCACGTCGCTCTGGGACCGGATCGAGCGGCACACGTCCAGTCCCGAGACCTTGGGCAGCATCAGGTCGAGCAGCACCACGTCGAAGTGCCCGTGCGAGAACTGGGCCAGCGCCTCGGCGCCGTCGCGCGCCACGGCGAGGTCGAAGCCCTCGCGCTCGAGGCCCACGCTCAGCGCGTCGACGAAGGACTCCTCGTCCTCGACGATGAGGACGTGGATCCGGTGGTCGTCGGTCGGGGTCACGCGCTGGGCATGGGCAACTCGAGGGTGAAGACCGACCCCTCGCCCTCGCGCGAGTCGACGAGGATGTTGCCGCCGTGGTTCTGGGCGACGTGGCGCACGATGGACAGCCCCAGCCCGGTCCCGCCCGTCTCGCGCGCGCGTCCCGGGTCGACGCGGTAGAAGCGCTCGAAGATCCGCTCGAGGTCCTTGGCCGGGATCCCGATTCCCTCGTCGGCGATGGCGATCTCGACGAAGGGGCCCACGGTCTCGCCCTCGTCGCCGGTGCGCTCCTCGCTGCGGCGCACCGAGACGGTCACCTTGCCGCCCTCGGGCGAGTAGACCACGGCGTTCTCCAGCAGGGCGTGGACCGCCGAGATGAGCTGGCGGCGATCGCCGATGATGACGAAGCTCGACTCGGGCTCGACGAAGTCCAGGGTGATGCGCCGCTGCTCGGCCGCGGTGCGGATGCGCTCCAGCGCGTCGGCCACGAAGAGGGTGACCGGGACGGGCTCGCGCATCGGGGAGCCCTCGCCCTCGATGCGCGACAGGTCGAGCAGATCCTCGATGATCCGGTTCACCCGGAACGCCTCGGAGTTGATGCGCCCGGCCAGGCGCTGAGCCACCGCGGGGTCGCGCTCGAACTGCAGCGTCTCGGCCAGCAGGCCCAGGGCGCCCATCGGCGTCTTGAGCTCGTGGCTGACGTTGGCGATGAAGTCGCGGCGCACGTCTTCGAGGCGGCGCCGCTCCGAGACGTCCTCGATTACGGCCAGCACGCCGAGCGGGCGGCGCCCGTCGTCGATGACCGAGGCGCGGATCGTCAAGGTGCGCCGCGGGGGACCGTAGATGTCGATGGTCTTCTCGGCGGCGCCGCTGAGCCAACCCTCCGACAGGATGTCGGTGACCGCCTGGGCGGCGATGGCGTCGCCGTACCGACTGGCCATGAGGGTCTCGGCCTGGGCGTTGCGGAACAGCACGCCGCCCGCCTCGTCGCACAGCACCAGGCCCAGGGGAAGCGCGTCCATCGAACGACGCAGGCGCACCGCCTCGGCGCTCGACTCACCGACGGTGGTCGCGGCGACCCCCGTCACCTCCTCGAGGTAGGCGAGCGCGGTCTCCACTCGGCCGCTGTCGGAGCTCGCGGCGACGCCGAGGCGCGAGCCCAGGGCGTTGAGGCGTTGGGCGATGGCTCGGTGGCCGCGCCATCGATTGAGCAGGACCCCCATCAGCCCTCCGATGACCAGGACGCCGGCCCCGACGAGGTAGACGGTGACGGCCGTCCAGTGGGCCAGGGGGTGGAGGACTGCGGGCACGGGTTCAGTCTTCCAGACGCGGCGCGGCACGCGGGGCCGGCGACCGTTGCGAGGCCCCCGAGCGAAAGTGGTCCCCATGCTGATGGCCGGCGTCACCCTCACCCCTTCGACCAGCGCCCTGCCCGGCAGCGCCGCGCTTCAGCAACTCGCCGACGGGATCGCCTCGTGGGCCCTGATCGGTGCGCTCGTCTCATTGCTGATTGGCGCGGCTCTGTGGGCGGTCGGCAGCCACACCCAGAACATGCACCACTCGATGGCGGGACGGCGCGCCGTGCTCACCTCGCTCGTGGCGGCGATCCTCATCGGCGCGGCGCCGAGCCTCATCAACTTCTTCTTCAACACCGGTCTGTCCATCCGCTAGTGGGCAAGCTGCTGTGCTTTCTGTCGCCCATCACGTGCGCCGCCACGTCCGTCGCCAAGTCCGGCTTCAGCGGCCTCTTCTCGGCGCTCACCGGCTGGGTGCTCGGTAGCGTCCAGTGGCTCCTCGACGCCGCCGGATCGGTGCTCACGACGTCCGGAGACCCCACCACCGTGGTGAACGCCGCGTCCGCGGAGTTCTCGACGCTGGTCGTGCTCGCGGCCCCGCTCATGCTCGTGGGCCTGATGGTGTCGACCCTGTCCGCCGTGCGTCACGGTGACGGGCCCGGTCTGTGGCGGGTCTACCTGGGCGTGGCGCCGGCGTGCGTCGTGGCGATCGCCGTCGCGAGGCCCCTCGCCGCGCTGATCCTCACGGCGGTCGACCAGCTGTCGTCCTCCGCCGCGGCCACCGTGGCCCAGCACGAGTCGACACTGGCCCAGGATCTCCTGAGCCTGCCGTCGACGACCCCCGGCTTCGGTCTCTTCGTGCTCGCGGCGGCGGTGGTCGTGGGTTGTGTGCTCCTCTGGTGCGAACTGGTGCTGCGCACGGTCGTGCTCGCGGTCTTGCTCGTGATGGTCCCGGTCATCGTGCCGCTGTCGACGTTCCCGTCGGCCCGCCGGATCAGTTGGCGTCTCGCCGAGACGTTTCTTGGCGTCGCCGCGAGCAAGTTCTTCA
>DAIOGY010000078.1:0-7033 GCA_036745005.1 Acidimicrobiales bacterium
GGTGTCGCGCTAGTTCCCCGGTCGCGGCGCCACTGCAGGCTCGCGTACGCCGCGCCCCCGATGGGGATCGGGATCCAGAAGTTGACCAGGCGGTAGGAGAGCACGGCGAGGATCGCCTGGCCGTGCGGCACGCCGAAGCCCACCAGCGTGGGGATCAGCGTGGCCTCGACGACGCCGAGCCCGGCCGGGGTCAGCGGGATGGCGGCCAGGATGTTGGCCAGGCCGTAGGCCACCAGCAGGTCGATCGGCGAGATGGCGTGGCCGAAGGCCCACACGAAGACCCACAGGCACGCCGCGTCGAACAGCCAGTTGAGCCCGGCCCAGTTGAAGGCCCACCACAGCGTGCGCCGGTTGTTGATGAGCAGGGTGATGCGCGCCGCCACCTTCTCTAGAAGCGCGCTGACCTTGTCGGGGTTGATGCGCGGGACCCGGCGCGCCAGGACCCGCAGCCACACGTCGGCGTGGCGCTGGCCGCGCATGATCAGCAGGATCGTGCCGAAGAAGGCGGCGAGCAGGAAGACCCCGGCCAGGGCGGCGAACCCGTAGGCCGGGTTGAAACCGCGCAGCGGGATCGAGATCACCAGCGCGCACCAGAAGATGAGATTGAGCACGACCGCCGATCCGCTGCCCTGGGTGGCCAGGCCGAAGGCGTTCGTCTCGCGCGGCACGCCGAGCTCGTTGAAGATCCGGTAGGACAGGGCCCCCGCCGGGGCGGTCCCGCCGGGGACCACGTGGCTGATCGCGAGGCCGGCCAGGTTGACGCGCAGCGTGTTGAATCGGCTCGGCGAGTAGGGGAAGAGCACCGTGCGGGTGAGCTCGACGTAGGAGTAGATGGCCGCGACCTCGCACGCCACGGCCAGCACCACCAGGAACGGGTTGAGCGCCGCGAGCAGGTGCAGGGAGCGGCGCGCCCCGGCGAACTGGGGCAGGACGAGGATTTCGAAGACGAAGACCAGCAGGCCGACGCTCAGGATGATGCGGATCTCGCGCGGCAACGCGAAGCGCTTGGGTCGCGTCGGCTCGGTCATGGCGGTGGCCTACGTGGTCCGCGATGACCTGGTCAGCGATGGGAATCCCACCGGAGCATTCTAGGGGCCTCGGTAGTATCGAGCGATGCGCGTGCTGGTGGTCCTGCCCACGTACAACGAAATCTTGAACGTCGAGCGCATGCTGCGCGCATTGCGCGACACGGTGCCCGACGCCGACGTGCTGGTGGTCGACGACAACAGCCCCGACGGCACGGCGGACGCCGCCGCGGCCGTCGGCGAGGAGGTGGGCCAGATCGCCGTGATGCGCCGCGACGCGAAGAACGGACTCGGCGGCGCCTACCGCGCGGGCTTCGCGTGGGGGCTGGACCGCGACTACGACCGCTTCGTCGAGATCGACTGCGACTTCTCGCACGACCCGCGCGCGCTGCCGACGTTGCTGGCGGCCGCGACGACCTACGAGGTGGTCATCGGGTCGCGCTACGTGCGCGGCGGGACCATCCCCAGCTGGCCGATCCCGCGCCTGCTCCTGTCGCGCGGGGGCAACCAGTACGCGTCCGCGATGCTGGGGCTCAAGGTCAAGGACTCCACCGCGGGCTACCGGGTGTACTCGCGCTCCGCCCTGGAGAAGATCGGCTTCACGACCGTCACGGCCGACGGGTACGGCTTCCAGATCGAGATGACCTACCGCGCGCGCCTCGGCGGGGCGTCGATCGTGGAGGTGCCCATCTCCTTCACCGATCGCACGCGGGGCGAGTCCAAGATGTCGAGCGCCATCGTGGCCGAAGCGCTCTGGCTGGTGACCAAATGGGCCCTGCAGCGGCCCATCGGCAAGCGGCCCTAGACCCGGTCGACCAGCACCGAGGTCAGGACGCTCGCCAGCTTGTCGCGGGTCTCTTCGCGCTCGGCGATCGGGTCGGACTCGCTCACGATCCCGGCGCCGGCCCAGGCCTCGAACGACGTGCCGTCCACGAGCACGCCGCGCAGGCCCAGCCACCACTCGCCGTCGCCGACGGCGTCCACCCACCCGACGGGACCGGCGTAGTGGCCACGGTCGTGGGCCTCGAGACGGGCCAGCAATTCGGTCGCGGCGTCACGGGGCATGCCGCCGACCGCGGCGGTCGGGTGCAGCAGGCGCAGCACGGCCAGGGCGTCGGGGGCGCGGTTGGCGTCGCGGTGCACGCCGGTCACCCACGAGCCCAGGTGGGCCACCGTGCGTAGGGCGACGATCGACGGCGTCGGATCGGCGACGATGTCGTCGTAGTCGCGCGACAGGAGCTGGACGATGTCGTCGACCACGACGGCGTGCTCGTGGAGGTTCTTCGCGCTGCCGAGCAGCCAGTTCTGGTAGTCGTCGGGGGCGGCGTGCGGCGGCAGGGAGATGGTCCCGGCGAGGGGCTGGCTGCGCACGACGGGCCCCTCGCGCCGCACGATGAGCTCAGGACTCGCGCCGACGAAGCGCCGGCCGTCGGGCGTGGGCAGGCTGTAGATGGTGCACACGGGCTCGCGGTGGCGCAACCGCTGGGCGATCGCCGCGCAGTCCAGGGGCTCGGGGACGGTGCCCAGGACGGCGCGAGCGAGAACGACCTTGTCGATCTCCTTGTGGCGCATGACCTCGACGGCCAGGGCGACGTTGTGGGCGTACTCCTCGGCCGTGGGCTGGTACGTGAGCGACCGCAGGTTCTGGGGGTCCTGGGTCGGGGGTGTCTGCGCGTCGAGGAGTCCGCGCCACGCGTCGACGCCGTCGGCGCTGGTCACCCAGGTCGCGCCGCCCCGCTCCTGGGTCACGACGTAGGTCGGGATCTCGAGGCGTCCCGGCGCGGCGGGATCGAACGGCAGCGTGCCGAAGGCCACGATGCCGGTCCCGGCGGGTCCGTCGTCACCTTCCAAGGTGAGACCGGCGAACGCGTCCGCGACGCTGGTCTCGTCGTGGGGACCACCGGGCAGATTGAAGGTGACGCACGAGCCCCCGAAGCCCGCGCGAAGGGCCACGGGCGATTCGACCAGCCAGCCCTCGCGGGCGCCCAGCGTGCGCAGGGAGTCCCACGCCAGGGCGTCAACGCGCCGGCGAACGAACCTCATCGCGCCTTCGTGGCGACGAACTGCTGGCTGAGTCCGCCGGTGAGCAAACGGTGGTTCACCGCGCAGAAGCCGGCCTGATTCATCATCGCGACGATGGTCTCGGCGCCCGGCAGGTAGGCGGTCGAGCGGGGCAGGTAGGCGTAGGCGCGCCGGTCCGAGAAGATCGCGCCGATGAGCGGCACGACGTGGCGGAACCAGAGGCGAAACAGGGCTCGGAAGAGGCCGCCCGCGGGTTCGGCGACCTCGAGCAGCGACACCCGCCCGCCCGGGCGCACGACGCGCGACATCTCGTCGAAGGTGCCCTGGAGGTCGGCCACGTTGCGCAGCGCGTAGCCGCAGGTCACGCCATCAAAGGCGCCGGAGCGGAAGGGGAGCGACGTCGCATCGGCCTGGACCCGCTCGTCCATCCCGTGGCCGGCGTGGAGCATGCCAAAGCTGAGGTCGCTGGCGACGGGGCGGTGACCCTGGCGCGCGAGCTCGCGGGTGAAGTCGCCGGTGCCGGCCGCGACGTCCAGCACGAGGCTGGCGGCCGGAAGACGCAGGTCGTTCACCGCCCGGCGGCGCCAGCGCCGGTCGAGGCCGAGGGTCATCACGTGGTTGAGCATCTCGTAGCGCGGGGCGATGGCGTCGAACATCGCGCGCACCGCACGCGTCTTGTCATCGCCCTGGGGGAGCTCGCGCGTCGACACCGCTCTAGAGGTACAGGCGCGAGACGATCTGCGCGACGCACGACGGCTTAGGCGCGTCACGAACCTCGACGACGACGTCGAGGGCGACCTGGACGCCGCCGGCGACCTCCTCGACCGAGGCCAGGGTGGCCCCGGCGCGGATCTCGGACCCGACGGGAACCGGCGCGGGGAAGCGGACCTTGTTGGTCCCGTAGTTGATGCCCATCTTCACCCCGTCCAAGTGCACCATGCCGTGCAGCAGGACCGGCAGCAGCGACAGGGTCAGGTAGCCGTGCGCGATGGTCGTGCCGAACGGCCCGCTGGCCGCCCTCGCCGGGTCCACGTGAATCCACTGGTGGTCGCCCGTCGCGTCGGCGAACAGGTTGATCTCCTCCTGGGTCACCCGGTGGTAGTCCGAGTACCCCAGATGGGTGCCCACCATCGCGACCAACTCGTCGACACTCGCAGCGTGCGCGGCCATGTCCACCTCCACGACGACTCTACCGGTGGTCCCAGGGGTGCTCGCGGCGACCGTAGGATGAACGGGTGTCCGAGACCGTCCACGGTGAGGCGCACCGCCAGATCACGACGGGATGGTTTCGTGCCGGGGTCTTCGGGGCGAGCGATGGATTGGTCACCAACATCTCGCTCATCCTCGGCTTCGCCGGCGCCAACCCCGGGCACAGCGTCGTGCGGCTCGCGGGTCTGGCCGGACTGGTCGCCGGGGGCTTTTCGATGGCGTCGGGGGAGTGGGTCTCGGTCCGGGCCCAAAAGGAGTCCTTCGAGTACGAGATCGACGTGGAGCGCCGATCCCTCGAGGCGAGTCCGGCCGAGGAGCGCGACGAACTCCAGGCGCTCTTCGAGTCGCGCGGGATCGACACCGAGCTGGCGGACCGTCTCGCCACCGACCTGATGCGCGACCCGGACCTCGCGCTGCGCACGCACGCGCGCGAGGAGCTGGGAGTGGACCCGTCCGCGACGGGGTCGCCGTGGGCGGCGGCCATCTCGTCCTTCCTCGCGTTCTCGCTCGGGGCGTTCATCCCGCTGTTGCCGTGGCTCGTGACCAGCGGCGGCAACGACGCGCTGTGGTCGATCGCCCTCGGTGCGATGGCGTCACTTGTGTTCGGCGGCGTGATCGGCTGGTTCATCCGGCGCGGGACGTGGCGCTGGGCGCTGCGCCAGCTCATGGTGACGGCGCTCGCGGCGAGCGTCACCTTCGCGGTGGGACGATTGGTCGGTTCCTAGCTGCGGTCGAAGTGGACCAGTTGGTCCTCGCGCACCAGCGTGAAGCCCAGCGATGCGTACAGGGCGCGAGCGCCGGCGTTCGACTCGTCCACGAACAGAATGGCCTCGCTGACGCCCTTGCGACGCAGGGCCTCGAGTCCCTGGGTCACCATCACCCGACCGAGGCCGCGACCCTGGAAGTCGGGGTGCACGGAGATGACGTAGATCTCGCCGAAGCGGTCGGGGTGCAGCTCGTGGACCTTGGTCCAGCACGACGCCGCGAGGCGGCCCTCGATCTCGAGCAGGAGGAAGCCCGACGGGTCGAACCACGGCTCACGGCATCGTTCGTCGAGGTCGGCGTCGCGCCACGCACCCTGCTCGGGGTGGTCGGCGAAGGCGGCGTTGTTCTGGGCCAACCAGGCCCGCTCGTCGCGGCCCGGCTCGAAGTTGCGCAGCGTCGCGCCGACCGGCACGTCCTCCACCGGAACCGGCAGCCGGACCTCGAGCATCTGCAGGGTCCGCACGACCCGCCCTCGCGCCGCGCCGTTGACGCCGCGGATCCACCAGTCCACGTGGTCGTGGAGCGACAGGACCGCGTCGAGCAGCGACGGATCGAATCCACCGCCGCACATCTCGAGAGTCGGGGGCACGGCTCCGCTCAGCACGGCGTAGCCGTCGAGGTGGGCGTCGGAGTGGTGCAGCCAATGCTCGGCGGACCAGCCGTGCACCACCACCCGTCGCCGGCCTTCGTCGATCGCCTCGCGGCCCAGCAGCACCTCGGTGCGGTTCAGCAGGTTCAGGACGTCGAGTCGCTGATCGGTCGTGAGCGACGCGGAGTGTTGCCACGTGGCGACCATGAAAAAGACTACCGTCGCACGCTCATCGCACTCGCGAGGCGACGCGGTTCAATCGGCGCAGCAGCGCGCCCACCGTGCGTTCCGCTGCGACCAACTCGGTGTAGTCGTCGGCGCTCATCGCGGGTCCCTCGTCCTCGACCAGGGCGGTCAGGCGTGCGGCGAGTTCGGCGAGTGACGACGTCAGGGTGTTCAGTTCGTTCTGCAGCGACACGTCGAGCCCCCAACGACCGAACGACAGTCGCGCGGTCGCGCCTACTGTAATGGTCGATGAGTGGACCGCCCGAGCACCCGACCGTGGACACTCTCGAATGGTCCCTGATCAGAGGCCGTGGGAGCCAAGCCGTGGGATTCCTGCAGGGTCAGCTGAGCCAGGACGTCGAGTCCCTGGGTGACGAGCAGCGATGGTCCCTGCTGCTGCGACCCGACTCGGTCGTGGTGACGTCCCTCTTGGCGAGGACCGCCGACGGAGGGCTGGACCTCGTCGTGCCCAGCGGGCGGGTCGACGACGCGTTGGCGCGGCTGCGCCGATTTCTGCTGCGCGTCGACTGCGTACTCGACGTCGTAGAGAGCGTGGAGGGTCCGTTCGCGACCACCGCCGACCTGGTCGCCGCGCGGTGGCCCGGCGAGAACGAGTTCGCGCGCGAGCTCACGCCTCACAGCTTCGGGGCCGACGTCGTAGCCGCGACGATCTCGTTCACGAAGGGCTGCTACACCGGTCAGGAGCTGGTGGGTCGCCTGGACTCTCGCGGTGCCAAGGTGCCCTGGCGCCTGGTCCGCGCGACGGGCCCGACGCCGGGCGCGATCGATGCCGTGCTCCGCTCGCGCGGACCCGAGGGCCCCCGGGGCGTCACGACGGCCGTTCCGGCGACCGGCGGCGTGGTCGCGCTCGGCGTCGCGCACCGCACGCTCGTCGACGGCGAGACCTCCGACGTGCGGATCGACACGATCTGAGCCAGCGACCGTCGTCAGTTAGCGTTGTCGCGGGGAGGTCCCGTGCGCCTGTTCGTCGATGACCTGTTCATCAAGATCTCCGGGGTCACGACGGAGGAGGACGCGCTGTTCTCGATCGGGCTGGGCGCGAGCGCGGTCGGATTCGAGTTCGGGCCGACGCCGCGCCGCGTGTCCACCGAGCTCGTCCACGACATCGTGCGCCGCCTGCCCCACGGGGCGCTCACCGTGGGCGTCTTCCGCAACGAGCTGCCCCAGCGCATCGTCG
>DAIOGY010000079.1:0-6992 GCA_036745005.1 Acidimicrobiales bacterium
CCACATCGGCATCGTCTTCCAGTTCTTCAACCTGCTCGAGGGCATGAGCGTGCTGGAGAACGTCGCGCTGCCGGCGATCATCGCCGGGCGCAACCGCAAGAGCGCGGAGTCGCGCGCGCGCGACCTGCTCGACCTGCTGGGCATCGCCGACAAGGCCTCCGAGATGCCCGGCGTGCTCTCGGGGGGCCAGCGCCAGCGCCTGGCGATCGCGCGGGCCCTGGCCAACGAGCCCACGGGGGCCCTCGACTCCGTCGGCGGACAGGAAGTGATCGAGCTGCTCAGCCGCCTGCACGCGGCCGGCCAGACAATCATCCTGGTGACCCACGACGAGGACGTCGCCAAGGCCGCCGACACCGTGCTGAAGATGCGCGACGGGCGCATCGAGAGCGACCGCGACGAGGAACCCGAGCCGGGGACCGTGACGTCGATCGGATCGTTCTGACCACGAGCGACGCCGTGAGCACCCTCGCCGACACCGCATCTCGCCCGCGCGGCGCGGCGATGATGCCGCGCGGTCGGGCCCTCGGCTCGGCCGGCGTGGTGGTCGCCGTGGCCCTGGTCGCCCTGGCCCTGGTCGACGCCCCGCACGCCGGGCACGCCACCAACTGGACGGTCGCCGGCGTCGTCGTCATCTGCTGGGCCCTGGCGGCGTTCGCGACGATCCGTCGCGCGCCGCTGCTGGGCACGATCGTGGCGGGAGTCGCGGTCGGTGGAGCCGCGGCGATGGCCGCGGCGCGCCTCGGCGACTCGCACGGGCGCGGGATACACGGCACGGCGCGCGACGTCGCGGTCGTCGCCGCCCTGCTCACCATGGCCGCGACGGTGCACCTGCTGCTCGCGCTGCCCGACGGCGCGCTGGTCGCGCGGGCGCGTCAGGTCGGCGCCGCCGCGTGGTACGGCGTCGCCGTGGTCGTGGCCGCCTACCTGGTCGGGACGTCGCGCGGGCTCAGCGCGTGGCCCGTCGCGGCCGGCTGGGCGGTCGGGCTCGTCACCTCCTTCCTCGTGCTGCGTCCGCGCTACGTCGCCGCCGCGGCGCTCGGGCGCCAACGGGTCCAGTGCTTGGGCGCGGGGGCGACGGTGGCCGCCATGGTCGTCGTCGTGGTCGCCACCCTGCACTGGCTCGTCGACTGGCCCATCGCGCTGACCCCGTCACTCGTCGGCGCCACCGCGCTGGTTCCCCTCGGTTTCGCCGCGGCCTCGCTGCGCGTCGCCGAGCACGCGGACCGCGTGCTCGTGCACCTGCTGGCGACCTTCGCCACCGTCGCGGTCGTGGCCGGGTCGTACCTCATCTTCGTGCGCGGCTTCGCCAAGACGCCGGCGACCCACTCGACGCGCGACCTGCTGGGCTGGGCGATGGCCGCGGCCGCCGTGGCCGCGGTGGCCCAGTTGGCCCTGCGCGGACGGGTGTCGCGCCTCGCGACCAGCTTCACCTACGGCGCGCGCGAGGCGCCCGACGAGGTGGTGCGCACCTTCGGCACCCGCCTCACCCGGGCGATACCGATGGACGAGCTCCTGCTCCAGTTGGTCGAGTCGCTGCGCAAGACACTGGCCCTGACGTCGGCCGAGATCTACACCGGCAACGGCGACATCCTCGACCTCGTGGTCTCGGTGCCGGACGTGGGCAAGCGCTCCATCCGGGTGTCGGGCGACGAGCGCTCGGTCATCGCGCGCGCCGGCGTCTCGGGCAACGCCTGGGCGTCGGTGTGGATCCCGGCGATCGTCGCGGACCGCTCGGCCGGGCCGATGCGTGTGGCCCCCATCAGCCACGCCGGCGAGCTGCTCGGCATCATCGTGATCTCGCGCGGTGACGGCGGGATCACCTTCCGCGAGGAGGACGACCGCGTCCTGGCCGACCTGGCCCGTCAGGTGGGATTGGCCCTGCACAACGCCCAGCTGGACACCGCGCTGCAGAGCTCGATGGACGAGCTGCGCCGCCAGGCCGACGAGCTGCGCGCCTCGCGTGCGCGCGTCGTGGCCAGCGGCGACGCCGAGCGTCGCCGGGTCGAGCGCAACCTCCACGACGGGGCCCAACAGCACCTCGTGGCCCTGGCGGTCAACCTGCGCCTGGCCAAGGACGTGGTGCCCGAGGACCCCGCCGCGGCGGTCGAGATGCTCGACGAGCTGGGCGTCGCGGTCCAAGAGACGATCCGCGAGCTGCGCGAGCTCGCCCACGGCATCTACCCGCCGCTGCTCGTCGACAGCGGCCTGGGCGAGGCGCTCAAGGCGGTGGCCACGCGCAGCCCGCTCGACGTGCAGCTCATCACCGATGGCATCGGCCGCTACGGCGGCGACGTCGAGGCCGCCATCTACTTCTGCTGCCTCGAGGCGCTGCAGAACGCCGGCAAGCACGCACCGGACTCCCACGTGGTCATCCGCGTGTGGGAGGAGTCCGGCGGGCTGCTCTTCGAGGTGGGCGACGACGGCCCGGGCTTTGACGTGCGCAAGGCCCAGCGCGGCCACGGCTACACCAACATGGCCGACCGCCTCGGCGCGATCGGCGGCGCCGTGCGCTGGGAGTCCGAGCTCGGCAAGGGCACGACGATCCGCGGGTCGGTCCCGCTGGGCTAGCTAACTGGCGAAGGAGACGGCGTCGCGCTGGTCCCACAGGCGCCGCAGGGTCTTGGCCCCGAGCTGCTCCTTGTGCACGTAGGCCCTCGCCCCGCTGGTGGCGGCGTCGGGCGGCAGGTCGGACACGTCGTAGGTCGAGCACAGGATGACGAAGGTCTCAGGCAGCGTCGCCACGATCTGGCGCGTCGCCTCGATGCCGCCCATCTCGGGCATGTTGATGTCCATCAGGACCACGTCGGGGTGGACGCTCTCGGCCAGCTCCAGGGCCTCGAGGCCGTTGCCCGCCTCGCCGACCAGCTCGAACCCCTCGGAGCGGCGCACGACGGCCCGCGCGGCCAGGCGAAACGGCGCCTGGTCGTCGACCACGATGACCGAGAGGGGGGTCTCCATACCAGTCAAGTATTCTACGGGGCCCCTTTGCGCGGCAGTGAGGTGCCCCCCGCGCGCGTGGTGTGGCTAGCCCCCCGTGCGGTCGCCCAGGTACACCAGCACTGCCTTGACGCGCCGGTTGAGGTCGTGCTCTTCGGAGAGACCGAGTTTGGCAAAAATTGCGTTGGAATGTTTTTCGACGGCTCGCTCCGAGACGTTGAGGCTCTTGGCGATCGCGCCGTTGGACTTGCCCTGGGCCATCTCGGACAGGATCTCCGTCTCGCGCGGGGTCAGCCACTCCAGGTCGGACTTGGGGCGAGAGGAGCGCGCCTTGACCAGCTCGTCGACCACCAGCGGGTCGATGACCGACCCGCCGGAGTGCACCGTGCGGATCGCGCGCGCCAGCTCGTTGGCCCCGGCGACGTGCTCCTTCAAGAGATAGGCGCGGCCGGCCGAGCCCTCCTCGAGCAGCGCGAGCGCGTAGGCCGGCGCGGTGTACTGGCTCAGCACGACGACGCCGACCGCGGGCCGGTTCTCGCGCAGCCACGCCGCCGCGCGGATGCCCTCGTCGGTGCCGGTGGGCGGCATGCGGATGTCGGTGACAACGACGTCGGGGTCGTGGGTAGTGATCTGGTGGATCAGTTCGGGGTAGTCGGCCGCCACGCCGGCCAGGTCGAAGTCGTCGTCGTCCTTGATCATGCGCGTGATTCCCTCGCGCAAGAGCGCGTTGTCTTCAGCCAGCACTACCCGGATGGACGCCACTGAAAGGCGAGCGTACCACCCGGGTCAAGGGGGTTCGGGGGCCGAGTCGAGCCGTTGTCGGGGCCGGCGCCGACCCTCGTCGGCGAGGCGAGGCGCGGCCGCCCGATCGCGCGGCGTCGCGGACGCGGTGCCACGCGACGCTACTGTGTCCCCCATGTCGTCAGCGGGGGGCTGCGGGGGAAACGCATCGAGTGACGCGATGCTCTCGACCCACGACGACCGGTGACCGGGCGGTTCCTCTTCACCAGCTGGGATGGCGGCGGCAACACGACACCCGCCTTCCACCTGGCCACCCGTCTCATGCGCCGCGGCCACGACGTGCTGATCATGGGCTGGCCGTCGATGGCCCAACGCGCGCTCGACGCGGGGACCCCGTTCGTCAGCTACGCCGGTGTCACCTCCTGGCCCGAGGGCAAGTTGGACGACGACTGGGAGCGGATGGAGCCGCTGCTGCGCGGCGACGTCGTCGAGGCCGACATCGTGCGACAGGCGCGAGAGTTCGGCGCCGACGTCGTGGTGGTCGATTGCATGATGGCCGCAGCGTTCCGCGCGACGCACCAACTCGACGTGCCGTCCAGCGTTCTCTGCCACGGGCTGTACAGCTTCTTCCACGGCGACGCGGGTGACTTCCTCCTGGGCGACCTCACGACGACGCTGGACCGCGCGTCGCAGGTCCTCATCCTCGTGCCCCCAGGTTTCGACGCTCCGGGCGAACTCGCGCCGGGAGCCGAATTCGTCGGACCGATCTGCGACCCGGACGAACCCGACGTCGCCCGGCTGGCGGCCTGGGGCCTCGACGAACTCGCCTCGTCGAACGACCCCTGGGTGCTGCTCAGCCTCAGCACGACCTTGATGGACCAGCCCCGGGCGCTCGGGCCGATGCTCGAGGCCCTGGGTTCGCTCCCGGTGCGCGTTCTGCTCACGCTCGGCGGGGTCGTGACGCGCGACGAGGTCTCGGTGCCCGCCAACGCGGTCGTGCGCGACTTCGTGCCGCACGACTTCGTGCTGCCCCACGTCGACGCCGTTCTCTCGCACGGCGGGCTCAGCACGATCACGGCCGCCCTGGGCGCGGGCAAGCCGCTGGTGTGCATCCCGCAGGGACGCGATCAGTTCCTCAACGCGCAGCGGGTCGCCTCGTGCGGGGTCGGACTCGAACTCGAACGCGAGTCGACACCAGAGAGGATCGCCGAGGCCGTGGCCGCCGTGCTCGAACGCCCCCAGTACGCCGAGGCCGCCCGGCGGTTCGCGGCGAGCATCGCCGCGCTGGGACGCGGCGCCGTCGCGACCGAGCGCCTGGAGAGCCTCCTTCAGCGGCGCTGACCTCGCCGGTGGGCGCCGCCGTGAAGGGACCTACGGCCCTGCCTCGGCTCGCCCGGCCGGTTCGATACTGGCTCCATGAGACCTCGTGACGCCCATCGACCTTCCCTGAGTTCGCGCACCGCGCTCGTCGCCGCCCTGACGCTCTCGACGATCTCGCTGGCCGGTGCCCTCGACGGGCCGGCGGGTGCGTCCTCGAAGCCCAAGGTCGTCGTGGCCACCGGCGCCATCGTCTGCACAAAGGTGACGGGGTCGGTGACCTATCACCCGCCGGTCCACCATGTGGGCACCACGCCCGAGACCCAGGTGTTCTCCTTTCACGCGAGCCACTGCACGACCACGGGGTCGAATGTCCGCCACGTCACGGGAGGCAGCCTGACCGCCTCCGTGCACCGGACCGTGAACAGCTGCATCGACCTGCTCCAGGCCAAGCTGTCGAGCGCCAAGGTGACGTGGACCCCGCGCTCGATCCATCCCTCGACCACCCACTTCTCGGGGTTCGTCTTCGTGACCAACGCCGCGGGGGACGAGGGGTTCAAGCTGCCGAACCCGGGCGGCACCGCCACGGTGGCCGGATCGTTCGCCGGCAAGGACCACGGGGCGCGTTCGAGCGCCACCGTGTACATCAACACGACGGCCCTGCAGTTCCGCGACGCGTGCATGGCCCCCGCCGGCGTGGCCCGCGAGGCCATCATCGGCGGGCGGGTGTCGTTCTCCTGAGTCGTCGAGCAAGCGCTATCTCGCCGCGGCCCGAGGCCGAGCCGTGATCACCCGCGCAGGAGCGATGATGACTTTCGTCTCTGACCGATGGCGCAGACCAGGCAATACGTTGGGAGTGGGCCGCTGAGGCGACCCGTGAAACGAGGTGAGCGATGTCAGCGCTCTCGAACACACGAGCAACTGCCGACACCCCGAACGGATCGCCCGAGACGGTATCGGGCGACTTTTTTCGCCGGTCGACGAGCACCGAGAGGATCCTGCACTGGTGGGTCGTGTGCATGTTCGCCGCCGCGCTGCTCACCGGACTGGCGATGGGCGACGAAGCCGAGTCCGGACCACTCCTTCGCGCGCACATCGGCGCCGTCGTCCTCATCGGGGCCGGCGTCGTCGTCGGCCTGATCGTCGGCAACACCCGCGCGCTGCTGAGCTCGGCGTGGGACCTCTTCCACATCAGCCGGGTCGACGTCGCGTGGGCCCTGGGTTCTCTGCGCCACCCCTTTCGCGCGCACCACGTGCGCTGGGGAAAGTTCAACGTGGGCCAGAAGGTCATGGCCTGGTCACTGGTGGGCTCGCTCACGGCGGTCGTCGTGACCGGTCTGCAGTCGTGGCACAGCGGGGGCGACTCGGCGGGACCCCACAGCGCGGCGGTGGCACTCACCTGCGCCCTTCTCGCCGCGCATGTCTTCATGGCGGTCGTGAACCCCACGACCCGACCCGCGTTCCCCGGGATGGTGCTCGGACACGTGCGTCGCAGCTGGGCCGCCAAGCACCACGCGGGGTGGCTCGACGAGGTCGACGCCAAAGGGTGACGACACCCGGGCTGGCCTCTTCCTAGGGGAGGATTGCGAACGCGCCGACGTTGCGCGGTCGCACCACGGAGAAGTGCCGGCGATCCACCGTGGCCAGTTGCGCGACTCCCAACCGCTCCGCCGTCGCGACCACCGACGCGTCGACCGCCCCCAGCGGGAGGTCCCGATAGGTCGAGACGAGTTCGGCCATGCGCAGCCAATCGGGCGCCGCGACCGATTCGGCGATGAGATTGCCCGCCGCGAGGTCGCCGAGGAACCTGATCTGCGCGCTCGGGCCGAGTCGGGTCTCCAGGAGGTAGACCACTTCGGTGATCACCAACTCCGGGACGATGAGCGGACCCGGATGTTCCTCGAGGAGTTCGACGCACGCGACGTGATGGGCGTCGTCGGCGTCCACGTACGCGTAGAGAGGACCGGCGTCGACGACTAGCGCGACGGCGTCACCTC
>DAIOGY010000080.1:0-6957 GCA_036745005.1 Acidimicrobiales bacterium
CCCGGTGAAAGACGATCCCGTCGAAGTAGTGCCAGCGAGCGAGGAACACGAAGCTGTTGACCGCCGTGGGCGCCGCGAGCGGGTCGAGGGCGATCTCCATGGTGCCCTTGGAGGTCACCATCGTCGCGCCGTAGCGCTTCGCCGGGTCGATGATCAGCGGTGGGGCGGCGTCGAAGCGCCGGCGCGGGGCGCTCGAGCCGTCGGCGTCGGGGATCTCGGTCACGGCGCCGAGGTGATCGTGACGGTGAGCATGCGCTGGACGACGACCGGGGTGCCGTTGGGGCTCGGGCCGCCCTCGGCGTTGATCGTCTTTAACACGCTCTGGCCGCTGATGACCTGGCCGAACAGCGAGTACGAGGGGGACAGCGTCTCGCCCGAGGCGCCGGTGACGATGAAGAACTGGGAGCCGCCGGTGTTGGGAGCGCTGTCGTTGGCCATGGCGAGCGAGTAGAGCGGATAGGTCGGGTGTCCGGCCTTGGGCAGCTCGTCGGGGATGGTGTAGCCCGGCGTGCCCCTCCCGGTGCCCGTGGGGTCGCCGCCCTGGATCACGAAGCCCGGGATCACCCGGTGGAAGATCACGCAGTTGTAGTACTTGTGCTCGGCCAGGAAGATGAAGTTGTTCACGGTTCGCGGCGCCTGCGCGGGCAGGAGATGGATCACGAAGGCGCCGGCCGTCGTCACCACGTGCGCGTAGTAGGTCCCGGTCGACTTGATCGTCAGGTTCGGCTGGAACTTCCACGTCAGGGTGTTGACCCGCGTGTAGGGCGACGCCGGGCAGCCCGCGCGCACCGCGGCGGCGTTGGCGTCGATCTGCTTGGTCTGGTCGGCCTTGGGGATCGTCGTGGTCGTGGTCGTCGAGGCCACGGTCGTCGACGTGGTGGTCGTCGTGGTCGGCGTCTTCGAACCCGAGAACAGCAACGCCGCGGAACCGACCACGACGACCGCGACGATGGCGACGATCACGCCGCGTCGGATGGTGCGCCGGCGCCGGGCCTCGCGCTGCATCCGCTCGACCTTCTCGCGGCGCGCGGCCTTCTGACGTTCGCGTTTGGACGTTGCCATGGGTGCGAGACTAGTAGAGGGCCGAATGCCCCTTTGGGCGTCCGGTAGTTTTGACCCATGGCGCTCATCGTCCAAAAGTACGGTGGCACCTCCGTGGGCGACGCCGAACGGATCCGCGAGGTCGCCGACCACGTGGCGCGCACCCGCGCGGCCGGCGACGAGGTGATCGTCGTGGTCTCGGCGATGGGCAAGTTCACCGACGACCTGATCCGCCTCGCGACCGAAGTGTCGCCGACGCGCCCGCCGCGCGAGATCGACATGCTGTTGACCGCGGGCGAGCGGATCTCGATGGCGCTGGTGTGCATGGCGCTGGCCGACCGAGGAGTCGAGTCGGCATCCTTCACCGGATCACAGGCCGGCATCATCACCGACACCGACCACACGCGGGCGAAGATCCTCGAGATCCGCCCCGACCGCGTCCGCGAGGCCCTCGACGCGGGCCTGGTGCCGGTCGTCGCCGGCTTTCAGGGCGTGTCCACCGACCGCGACATCACCACGCTGGGGCGCGGCGGCTCGGACGTGACCGCCGTGGCCCTGGCCGCGGCGTTGAAGGCCGAGGTCTGCGAGATCTACACCGACGTGACCGGCGTCTACTCCGCGGATCCGCGCGTCGAGCCCAGGGCCCGGCGCCTGGCGCGCGTGTCCTTCGATGAGATGATGGAGATCGCGGCCACCGGCGGGCGCGTCTTGATGCTGCGCTCGGTGGAGTTCGCGCGCCGCCACGGCGTGCCCCTGCACGTGCGCTCGAGCTTCACCTGGGAGCCGGGTACCTGGATCGTGGAGGAGGACCCCACCATGGAACAAACTGTCGTCACCGCCGTCACCGACGACACGTCGGAGGCCAAGGTCACCGTGGTCGGCGTCCCCGACCGCCCCGGTGTCGCCGCCCGGCTCTTCCGCGAGTTCGCCGATCGCGGGATCAACGTCGACATGATCGTCCAGAACACCGGCGCGCACGGGCTGACCGACATCTCCTTCACCGTCTCCAAGACCGATCTGGACGCCGCGCGCGTCGCCTGCGACGCGGTGAAGGACGAGATCGGCGCCACGTCGATCACGAGCGACGACGACATTGGACGGGTCTCGCTGGTGGGCGCGGGCATGAAGTCGAGCCCTGGCGTGACGGCGCTCATGTTCGAGACGCTCTCGCGAAACGGCATCAACATCGAGATGATCTCGACCAGCTCGATCCGGATCTCGTGCGTGGTGCGCGCCGAGCGCGTGGTCGACGCGGTGCGCGCGTTGCACTCGGCGTTCGGCCTCGACGGGGTGTCGCCCTAGACTTTCGCCATGCGCGTCGCCGTTCTCGGGGCCACCGGCCAGGTCGGCACGGTCATGCGGACGATCCTGCGCGAGCGCGACTTTCCGGTCGAGGAGATGCGCTTTCTCGCGTCGTCGCGCTCGGCCGGCACGACGCTGGAGTGGCGCGGCCACGACGTCGAGGTTGAAGACGCCGCGCTCGCCGACTTCGCCGGGATCGAGATCGCGCTCATGTCCTCGGGTGCGGCGTCGTCGCGCGAGCTCGCTCCCCGCCTGGCCGCCGCGGGCGCGATCGTCATCGACAACTCGTCGGCGTGGCGCATGGACCCCGAGGTCCCCCTGGTCGTCGCGGAGGTCAACGCCCACGCGCTGTCGTGCATCCCCAAGGGCATCGTGGCCAATCCCAACTGCACGACGATGGCCGCCATGCCGGTGATGAAGCCCCTGCACGTGGCGGCCGGACTGCGCTCGATGGTCGTGTCCACCTACCAGGCGGTGAGCGGGTCCGGCCGCGAGGGCGTGGATGAGTTGGCCCGACAGCTCGACGACGCGGGTGACGTGCGGGCACTGACCTTCGACGGATCGGCGCTGCCGCTGGGACCGGGCGTCAAGTTCCCCCAGACGATCGCGCACAACGTGGTGCCGCTCGCCGGCGCGTTCGTCGACGACGGGTCGTTCGAGACGGGCGAGGAGAAGAAGCTGCGCGACGAGAGCCGCAAGATCCTCGAGATCCCCGACCTGCTCGTCGACCCCACCTGCGTGCGCGTGCCGGTCTTCACCGGTCACTCGCTCTCGATTACCGCCGGCTTCGCGCGGCCGATCTCGCCGGACGAGGCGATCCGGGTCCTCGAGCGCGCGGCGGGGGTCGTCGTCTGCGAGCTTCCGACGCCGCGCCACGGCGCCGGCCAGGACCCGACCTACGTCGGGCGGATACGCCGGGCCGAGACGACGGACAACGCGCTGTCGCTGTTCTTGACCTCGGACAACCTGCGCAAGGGCGCCGCGCTGAACGCCGTCCAGATCGCCGAGGCGCTGCTCGCGCGGGGCTAGTCGCCCCCGTCGCGGCCGACCTGGCGGCGCGCCAGGTTGACGCAATGGTCGCCGAAGCGCTCGTAGAAGCGCGCCAGCAGGGCGAGCTCGACGGCCACCGGGAGCGCCATCGAGCCCGACGTCAACTCCGCGGTGAGCGACACGTGCAGGTCGTCGAGCTCGTCGTCGATGTCCTCGATGGCCCCGGCCGCCTCGCTCTTGCCGTCGACGATCACGTCGGTCGCCTCGCGCCAGATCGTCGAGGCCACCTCGCCCATTCGCTCGATGAGTCCGCGGCTGCGCGGTGACATCTCGTGGCCGAGCCCTCGCGCGGCGCGGCGCGCGATGTGCTCGGCCAGATCGCCGTTGCGCTCGATCTCGGGCAGGATGCGCAGCAGCGTGAGCAACGTCTGGCGCGACTCGAGCGACAGTCCGGTGTTCTCGAGCAGCTCGATCTCGGCGGTGGCCACCATCGCGTCGACCATCGCGTCGATCGTGACGTCCTGTTCGACCACGCGCTTGGCCAGTTCGCGGTCCCCGGCGAGCAGCGCGTGCGTGGCCTCGGCCATCGCCTCGCCGACGAGCGCGAAGAGCCGGACGATCTTCTGGTGCCACTCGGCGTCCAGCCCGGCGCCCACGGGCTGGGGGTCGTGGCGAGAGTGGCCCAGCCCGAACAGTCGGTTCACCGCGCCAGGTTACCGGGGTGTCGCAGTCGTTCTCTAGGGTGGGGACGAAGGGGAGGACGATGCAGGCGTTGCTCGCGGCGGTCGGCGGGGTCGTCCTGGGCGTCCTCGCGGCCTGGGTCGTGTCCGTTCGCCACTCCCAGGCCCTGCGCGACGAGGTCGCCGCGGCCCGCCAGGACCTCGCGGTGCGTGACGTGCAGTTCAACGACGCCGCCGCGGCGCTCGCGCGCGAGCGCGACGAGCACGCCAAGGTCCTCGAGGGCCTCGAGGCGACCTTCGAGAACACCTCGAACCGGGTCTTGGGCAAGACCGTGGAGGACCTGCGCAAGACCCAGGCCGACATCCAGCACGAGCGCGACGACAAGCTGGGCGACACGCTGCGCCCCCTCGAGATGCTGCTCGGCGAGTACAAGGTCAAGCTCGACAAGTTCGATGAGGAGCACGCGGGGGCGCTGAGCGACGTGAAGATCCGGGTCGGCCAGCTGCTCGAGTCCGAGCAGCGCCTCCAGGCCGAAACGCACCGCTTCAACCAGCTCCTGGGTCGCAGCGATCATCGAGGTCACTGGGGAGAGGTGCAGCTCGCCAACGTCCTCGAGCAGTCCGGGCTGCGACCCAACGTCGACTTCCAGCTGCAGGTGTCGGCCACGACGGACGCGGGCAAGGCGCATCGTCCCGACTGCGTCGTCAACCTGGCCAACGGCGTCCAGCTGGCCATCGACGCCAAGTTCCCCTTCGACCGCTTCGAGGAGGCCATGGCGACCGACGACGTCGAACAGCGCCGCCGCCTATACGCGGCCCACGCGGCGGACCTGCGCAGCCACGTGAAGAAGCTCGGCGAGAAGGGGTACTGGGAGACCCTCACCCCCAGTCCCGAGTTCGTCGTGTGCTTCGTGCCCAGCGACGCCGCGATCGCCGCCGCCTTCGAGCACGACCGCGACCTGCAGGTCTTCGCGGCGCGCGAACGGGTGCTGATCGCCGGACCGACGAACCTGCTGTCGCTGCTGTGGACGGTGGCCATGGTCGTTCGCAACGAGCACGCCCGGCTCAACGTCGAGCAGATCCGCGCCCTGGCCGCCGAGCTCTACGACCGGATCTGCAAGGTCGCCGAGCCGACGGTCAAGGTCGGAAAGGCGCTCAACGACGCGGTGCGCCAGTACAACGCCATGGTCAGCTCCTTCGAGTCGCGGTTGATCGTCACGGCCAACCGGGTTCGACACCTCGGCGGGGCGCCCGGCGCGAACCCGGTGCCCGAGCTCGCGCCGGTCAGCGAGCTGGCGGCGCCCCTCAACGACGCGAAGTGGGGGAGCGACGCGGACCCCGCGCTGCCCGAGGGCGTCGCGGAGATCATCGAGCTCGACGCGGAGTAGGCGACCTCAGATCGCTCTGGCAACGGCCAGTAACTTCAAGGGTCGTGGCCCGAACCCGCGCGCAGCGCCGTCGCCAGAACATCCTGCTGCTGGTCGCGCTCGCCGTGACGCTGCTCGTGCTGCTCTTCGCGCGCGACGTGAACCGCGCCGCGCACGCGTCGAGCGGCGTGCGGCGCAGCGAGAACCGGAGCTTCGCGCAACTGGCGAACGCCCTGCTGGAGTCCGAGCACCTCTTCGGCCAGCACCTCGGCTACCTGCTGACCCACGGCGCGACGCTCAGCCGTCCGGTCTTCGCCGCACGCCTGGACCAGCTGGCGCTCCAGCTGCCCGACTGGAGCACGGACGCCAACCTCTTGCGGCGTCCGGACATCGACCACGACCTCAACACCGCGATTGACGAGCTCACCGTCCAACGCGTGGACGACTATCAGGTCGTGCTCGACAGCGTCGCGGCGGCCCTCGACCTGCCCTGGACCACGCTCAACACGACGGGCCTGACCTCGGTGGCGGCCCGCTCCTCGCTGCTGGCGACCGACCGTGAGTGGGGCACGCTGCGTCACCTGTTGGGCCACGAGCCCGGCCACGTCGACCTGGCGGCCACGGTGACGCCGTCGTCCGTCGTCACCCTGCCCACGACGCTGGACGCCCTGGCGGGCGCCGCGTCGCTCAAGCTGACGCGGGGCGTGGGCATCGCGGCGGTCGCCGTCACCCCGTCGCCCTTCCCCGCGCCGGCCGGGCGCATCCTCCTGCCGCCGGTCACCACCTTCCACCTGGGGGTCGCGGTGACGAACGCCGCCTTCGTGCGCCAACCGGTGACGTTGACGGTGACCCTGACGGCACTGACGGGGGCGACACTCGCCCCTCAGACCCAGGCGATGTCGGTGACCCTCGGCCCGCTGCGCTCGTACGCGTTCGTGCCTCGGCTTCTCACGACGCTGCCCGGAGAGCACGCCGTACTCACCGTCACCGTCAGAGGCGCGCCGAGCGCACCCTCGATGAGTCGTCGACGGACCTACCTGGTGATCCTCTCGCCGGCCGTCGCGGCCAGTGCGACCTTCTCGGTCCAGCCCGGCGACACGAGCACGGGCGTGGCCACTCACGCCCGGGTGACGGTTCTGGACGGCCTGGGCACGCCGGTCGAGGGCGACGCCGTCACCATCACCCTGGCCAGCGGACCGGGCAACGCCACCGCGTCGAGCACCCTGACTGCCACCACCAACTTCGAGGGCGTGGCCGCCTTCACGAAGCTGGTGTTCGACACGCCCGGCACCTACAGCCTCACGGCGACCGACGGCCTGGCCGTCGTGACCTCGAACAGCTTCACCGTTGCGAGCGCCGGCGCGGCGAGCGCGAACGTCGACGCGCAGACCGTCAGCGCCGCCGCGCGAGCGTCCACCGCCTCGTCGGTCGCGCGTCATCAGGTGACGAATTCGATGAGCCTCGCGGCGCTCGCCGTCGGGCGCGCGCCGGCCGGACCTCGGCCACGTCGCTCAACCCCGGGTTGTCCGCGCCCCCACGCGTTGGTCGTGAGATCGCGCGCCGCCCGGCCCGGGAGC
>DAIOGY010000081.1:0-6788 GCA_036745005.1 Acidimicrobiales bacterium
TGTCGCGCTCGCGCTGACCTTCGGCGTGCTGGCCACCGGCGTGAGCGTCGCGGGCGCGTCCGACCATCATCACTCGTCGTGGTCCCACGACAGCGGGGCCTCCACCGGCGTCGCTGGCACCGTGACCGCGGCGAGCACCACGTCGATCACTGTCTTGGGCCGATCGGGCACGTCGACGACCTTCAGCATCGACTCGACGACCACCGTCACCGAGGGATCCACGGCCGCCACCGCGGCCGCCCTCATGGTGGGTGAGCGGGTGCTCGTCATCCCCTCGACCACCACGACCGGTCTGGCCGCCAGCATCAAGATCCGGCTGTCGCGCGTCAACGGGAAAGTGTCCGCCATCAGCGGCAACACGATCACTGTCGCCGTACGCGACGGACTTACGGTGACCGTTGACGTCAGCTCGGCGACCAAGTACTCCATGGGCGGGGCGAGCTCCACGCTGGCCAGCGTCACCGTGGGCTCCAAGATCTGCGCATCGGGCGTGGTGAACACGACGGCCAACGCGCTGGACGCCCTGACGGTCAAGATCGCCTCGAACGTGAAGCAGGCGTGGGTCTTCGGCAAGGTATCGGCCGTGAGCGGTAACAACATCACCGTGACCATGTTCTTCGGCCTCGGCGTGACCGTGACCGTGAGTTCCACGACCACTTACACCAAGGCGGGAGCCACAGCGACCCTCGCCGACGTCACCGTCGGATCCTTCGTGCTGGCCAGCGGGACCGTCGACACGACGGCCAACGCGTTGGACGCGACGAGCGTTCGTATCGGATCGGGTGACTTCCACGGCGAATCCTCGATGAGCACCGGTGCCCACCTCTTCGGGACGCACCAGGGGTCGGACCGGGGCGGGCGCCACGGCGGCCATCACTTCGGTGGCGGCGACCACTAACCCGTAGTCCCTTTGCTCGAGGCCCGGGCGGCGCAGGCCGCCCGGGCCTCGAAACGTCGCCGAACATTCCGCGGGGGGCGTACTGGAAAGTAAGCGGGTTCTTGCTATGTTTCCCTTGAGGTGCGCCAGCGCTGGGCCGGTTCACCAGGGGGAAAGCAGGGACTGATGTCTTCGACGCTCGATCGCCGATCGTTCCTTACACACTCGGCCGCCACCGTGGGCGGCATCGCGATGGCCGGGACGGTGGTCGACGACCTGTTGGCCACGGCGGCCGGCGCCGCGGTCGGGATCAACAAGGGTCGTCCCAAGACCGGGGGGACCCTGAAGGTCGGTCTCCTGTCGGACGTGCCCAACTACCACATCTTCAACGGCGCCCAGGGAAAGATGGACGCTTCGGGGTTCTGCGTGGCCAACGCCCTCTACGACGCTCTCTTTGTCGCGTCCTCGACCGGTCGGACCTGGCTGCCGATGCTGGCGCTGTCGGCCACCCCCAACGCCAACTACACCGTCTGGACGGTCCGACTGCGCCAGGGCGTGTCCTTCACCAACGGTGACCCCTTCAACGCCGACATCGTCGTGACGAACTTCCAGGTCGCGGCGGCCGACCAGACCGTGGGCCTGGCGATCCGTCCGATCATCGGCTCGGTCACGAAGGTCGATGCGTACACGGTCCAGTTCAACCTGGTGATCCCGTTCTCCACCTTCCCCTACAGCGCGCTCTCCGAGCAGCAGACCTGTTACATGGCGCACCCGTCGTCGTTCTCGCCGACCTTCACGGGCACCCCCCTGGGCACCGGCCCGTTCAAGGTCTCCAGCTGGCAGGTCGGGGTCCAGTCGGTCTTCACCCGCAACAGCGACTACTGGCGCGCCGACGCGGCCAACCGCCAGCTGCCGTATCTGCACGGCATCATCTTCAAGACGATCGTTGACGACAACGCCCGCAACCAGGCGCTGCAGGCGGGCTCCGTGGACATGATCCTCTCCCAGGACGGAGCGAGCATCGCGGCGATGAAGAAGATGCGCGGCATCACCTACATGACGGACCAGAACGCGCCGCGCGACCCGTCGCTCAACTGCTTGATCGTGAACACGACCGGCACGCTGAACCAGTACTTCGCGTGGGCCGGCTACTTCTCGAGCCTCGGCGTGCCCGGAGCGCTGCCCTACATCGAGAAGGGCGAGGCGGTGCCGACGGCCGTGCAGTTCGCCGTCTTCGAGGGCACCCTGGGCGCGGTCAATCCGAGCACGCTGAACTGGGACACGACGCTCAAGCCGGTGCTCAACGACCCGACGATCCGCCAGGCGTGCGCGATGGCGATCAACCGCAACACCTACCAGAGGGTCGTGGCCGGTGGCGTCGGCGCCGTGGCGAGCAGCATCTATCGCCCGGCCTCGCCCTACTACCGCAAGGGGACCTACCCGGCGTTCAACCCGACGAAGGCGAAGGCCCTGGTGAGCGCGTACAAAGCGAAGAACAACGTCTCCAGCGTCAGCTTCGTTCTCGACATCGTGTCGGGGAGCTCGTCGAACCAGAAGGCCTTCGCGTTCTTCAAGCAGCAGCTGGGCGCGGTCGGCATCGACATCACGCCGCGACCACTCACCCAGAGCACGCTCATCCAGAACGTGATCTACGGTGAGTTCGACTGCTCGGTGTGGAACCAGTTCGGCGGCGCCGACCCGGCGCTCAACTACGTCTGGTTCAACTCCCAGCCAGCCACGACCGCGCCGCCGGCCGGTCTGGGCATGCCGGCCCTGCCGGCGGGCACCTTCATCGCGGGTGCGGTGAACTTCGCGCACCAGGGCGACCCCGTGGTCGAGCAGGCGATGCTCAACGCGATGGCCGCCAAGCCCGGATCGGCCGCCTTCAAGAACGGCTGGGCGGCGGTCAACAACCAGTTCGTCAAGGACCTGCCGTACTTCATGCTGACCGAGCTGGTCACGGCGTGGGCGGCGCGAAAGAACGTCCAGAACTGGGCGTACGCCACGGCCGGTGACGGCCGCACCCGGTGCCTGAACCCCGACGGGGGCTCGACGCGCTGGGACCAGATCTGGAAGTCCTGACCTCTCGCGATGACTGAGGCGCCGCCCGCGCGCCGCTAGGTGACGAGCGCCACGCGGCCCTCGACGTGGCGCCACCACCACAGCGTGGTGAGCCCCAGCAGTGCGGCGGCGCTCGCGACGACGGTGAAGGGCAGCGCCGGATCCTGCGAGAACAGGACGCCCGAGACGCCCGCGGCCAGGGCCAGCGACGCCGTGTTGGCGGTCGCGTAGAGACCCTGGCGCCGGCTCAGCTCGCGGTCGGCGGCGCCCTGGGTCAGCAGCGACAGGGTGGCCGGCGCCGTGAGGGCCGCGCCGAACGACTCCAGGGAACCGAGGAACAACAGCGCGACGTTGCTGTGGATGTGCGGATACAGCGACAGGAAGAACGCGGCGTTGAGCAGTCCGGCCAGCACGATGTAGCGGCGGTTGGCGTGATCGGCCAGCCAGCCGCCGACCCCGCTGAAGGCGACGAACGGCAGGCAGAACATCGTCCAACTCAGGCGGATCTGCAGGGAGGAGGCGTGGTGGTTATGCATCAGGAGGCTCCAGCAGGCCTCGTAGACGCCGATGGCCATGCCGATCGAGGCACCGGCGACGAGGGAGCCCACCAGCTGGGACGACCACCGCATCTTCGGGAGCGGCTCGTTGGCGTCCACCGTGGTGCCGAGGTAGGTCCGGGCGGTCACCACCGCGGCGATCAGGCTCAGCACGCCCGTCGCGGCGAAGGCGTAGCCCAGGTCCTGCACCGAGACGATCACGCCGGCCAGGGGCCCGACCGCGAGGCCGAGCAGCTGCGCGGCGAAGATGCGCGACACCGCGCGCCCGCGCTCGGCCTGGGCGAAGAGCGACGCGACGGCCGAGAGCGACGCGACCTCGATGGCGCCCGCCGCCGCACCCTGCACCGCCCGGGTCAGCGCGAACCACGGGGCCGACACCGGCAGCAGGAAGGTCATCGAGGCGACGCCGAACACGACGAGGCCCCCGAGCAGGATGGGCCGGCGCCCAAAGCGGTCGGCGAGGTGGCCGAGACCGAACTGCGTGGCCACGCCGGCCACGAAGAAGGCGGCGATGATGAAGCCGATGACCGGGGGAGTCCCGTCGCGGTGCTCGAGGAAGAGGGGGAGCAGCGGCAGGCCCAACGCCGCGCCCATCCACTGGATGGCCACGATCACCGTCAGGCGGCGCAGGGTCTGCTGCGGGGTCGACCGGGGCACCTGGTGAACGCTAGCGAGGCCGCGTCGTCAGGTGAAGGTGTGGCACTCGACCAGGATGAGCGCGCCCAGCGCGAGGTAGACCCAGGGCACCAGCGCCGGACCCCACCGCGTGCCCCAGGCGACCACCCGGGGGTGGCCGGCGACGGCCGTCGCGCTCAGCACGAAGACGGCCTCCCAGAACGCGAACACGGCGACCGTGCCCAGGCCCCCTCCCACGCCGCTGGCGCGCATCAACGGGATCCACACGGCCAGATTGTCGCCGCCGAGGGCGAGCGTCACGGTGTAGGTGGTCAGCGCGCCGCGTCGGTACTGAGTGCGACGCGGATCGTCGCGGTGACGCCACGCGTGCAGGGCGAGCGCCCACGGCGCGACGCACAGGACGCCGACCCAGCGAAGGGGCAGCGGCGCGAGGAGTGAGCCGACCGCGGCGGCCAGGCCGAGCAGGGTCACCACGCCGAGCACCTGCGCCCACCCCACGCGGCGCACGCGCGTGCGCTCGGTGACGACGAGTTGCGCGGCGAACGCGAAGTAGTTGTCGAACATCGTTCCGACGAACGCGAAGGAGGCGGCCGACACCACTCCGATCGCCGTGCGCACGCCGCGACATTACTTCCGAGTACGAAGCACTCCAACGTGCACGGTTAATGTGGGCGCGGAGGAGAGGATGATCCGACAGGTGTTGCCCCCCACGTCCGCGCAACTCGACGCCGCCCGGCGCGTCGTCGCTGATCACCTCGCGCCCACGCCCACGGTGACGCTCGCCGTGCGCGGCCGCGCGGTGGCGGCCAAGCTCGAAGGCCTACAGGTGACGGGTTCGTTCAAGGTCCGCGGCGGCCTGGCGGCCGTCGACGCGGCGCGCCGAGCGGACGCGACCGGGGCGGTGATCACGGCCTCGGCGGGCAACCACGGGCTGGGCATCGCGCACGCCGCGTCGGTGCTGTCGGTCCCGGCGACCGTGGTCGTACCGGCCAACGCGTCGGTGGCCAAGGTCGCCCAGCTGCGCCGCTACGACATCGAGCTCATCCAATTCGGCTCCTCGTACGATGACGCGCAAGCGCACGCCAAGGAGATCGCCGAGTCGCGCGCCATCCGCTACATCTCGGCCTTCAACGACCCCGACGTCATCGCGGGCCAGTCGACGGCCTTCGACGAGATGCTCCTGCAGCGCGCCGACCTCGAGCACGTGGTCGTGCCCGTGGGCGGGGGAGGGCTCATCTCCGGGGTGCTGATCTCGCGCGACGAGCACGCGCGCGGCGACGTGGCTGTGACCGGCGTCCAGCCTGAGCGCAGCCACGCGATGTACGACGTCCTGCACGGCAAGGACTCGAGCGATGTCGTCCACCGGCCCACGATCGCCGACGGTCTCGCGGGCGGGGGTGACGATGGATCGGTCACCAACGACATCATCGCGCGCCACCACGTGGAGCTGGTCCTGGTGCCCGAGGCCGCGATTCGCGCCTCGGTGCGCGAGGCCGCCGACACCAACGGTCTGATCCTCGAGGGTTCGGCGGCGACGCCCTACGCGGCGATCGCGCGGGGGCTCGTGGGCGACGCGACCTCGCGCATCGGGTTCATCGCCAGCGGCCGCAACATCGCGATCGACCTGCTGGTGGAGCTGCTCGCCGAGTCGCCTTCGGAGGCGTAGAGGACCGCCCGGTAGGGTGGTCCCATGGCGGTCTCGGGCAAAGTGGGGGCGGTCGGCCTCACCGTCGTCGCCCTGGCCCTCACCGTGACCGGGGTGGTGCTGGCCGCGACCGACCCCAATCCCGCCGGCGCCGCCAAGGATCCCCTGGCCCTCAACGGGTACCCGCCGCGCTCGGCCCAGCTCCACGTCGTCATCTCGACCGGCCAGGCCTACAACGTCACCGCCGACGTGAACATCAACTTCGTCACGAATGCCGTGGCCGCCGACGTCCAGGTCCCGATGGTCTTCTCCGCCACCCACCTCGACCTGCGCCTCGTCGGCCGGCACATCTACGCCACGTCGCCCAACCTGGCCTCGGTCATCGGCTCGAAGTGGTTCTCCACGTCGGCGTCGCTGCCGTCGCTCTACGGGCTCTCGCTGGAGATGACCCGGCCGGACATTTCACTGATCTCGGGCTTCCCCCAGGCGACGGTGATCCACCACGGGTACTACACGACCTACAACTACCACCGCGACAACGTCGCGATCACCGCGCCGCCGGGCCTGCCCATCACGGTCCCCACGCGCGCCGCGATCGACTTCTCGATCACTCTCGGCCGTCAGGACGAGCTCACGGCGACCAGCTTCACCGTGACCTCGGCGACGTCGACGGCGTCCATCGCCGTGACCGTGCTCTCCTACAACGCGCCCGCGACGATCGTCGCGCCGCCGGCGCGCGACGTGACGGCGATCAACTCCGCCGAGATCGCGCGCATCTTCGGATCGACGACATTGGGCAATCTCTTCGGACCCCACTCGATCACCCAGCTGGGTCAGATCCGCATCAGCTAGGCCACGCGTGCGAGAACCCGGACACACCGGCGAACCCCGTTGGCCCGCCTCGCTGGCCCTCGTGGTGTGCGCCGGCCTCTACGTCGTGCTGCCGGACCGGCTGGTCGTGGGGCCCAAGTGGCTACTGCCCGTCCTCATCGTCCTGCCCCTCATCCCGCTG